>CATKYP010000008.1 GCA_949840855.1 uncultured Bacilli bacterium
TTTTGTCACATCCTTTCACAACATATTTATTTTATCATATTTTTTTATTTTTTATCCATTTTATGGCAAATTTTTATATTTCTTTCTTGTTGCTTCTCCACCTAAATAGCATCTTATATCTAAATGCTTTTTAAATACTGTTTGTACCTTTTCGTATAATTCCTTATCTAATTTTATTAATCTTTCTTGCATATCCTTATGTATTGTACTTTTTGATATTCCAAGATGCTTGGCTAGCTCTCTTAAAGTAATTTCTGTATTAGTAATAATATTAGCTTCTTCAATTACTCTTCTTTTAATTCTTATATTCATAAAATTTCTCCTTAATAAAGTATATAAACTTGGATTAAATTTTATGAAAAAAGAAGATTACTCTTCTTACTATTCTGATTTTGTATTGTTTGTTAGTTCTTTATCGATGTATAAGCTTGGATCAACTGCTTTAGCTTTGATGTATAATTCGAAATGTAAATGGTTACCCATATCTTTATCCATTTCATTTGTTCCGCTTTTTCCTATTGTTTGTCCTTGTGTTACTGTATCACCTTTTTTAACATCAACTGTACTTAAGCTTTGATATACTGAAATATAGTCATTATCGTGTTTTATTTCTACTATTTTTCCTAGTACATCATCTGATGTTACGGAAATAACTGTTCCATCTAGAATACTTACTACATCAAAACTTTCTTCTAAAATATAATCAATTCCTGAATTCTGCATATATGTGTTATCGTGATATGTAATTGAATTTTCTTGTTTTTTATCTTCATCAGTTTGATTATAGTAGTATTTACCTATACTTACTTTTTCGTTAGTATATGGTTTTATTATTTTTGTTGTTTCTTTTATAACTGGCTTTTCTTCATCAATTATAGTCTCTGAAACATAATCCATATTTTCTGTTGTTTTATTAGTACTTTTCTTTGTTAGAGAATTAGATACTAATAATGTAACATAAAAAGTAAATATAAATAGGCATACATATAAGCTGGGTAAAACATAGGGTCTTAATTTTAATTTTCTTTTCATTTTTCCACCTCATTAAGAGTTTTTACCGAAAATGAAAATTTATACATTATTTATTAAAATTTTGTAGTTAGGAAAAAATCCCAGATAAAATTTGTTACTAAATAAATTAAAGAAAGTGCTAATAATAAGTAAAATACTTTTGCTTGCAGTTCTTTATTTTTTTTAAATATTTTAGTAATATTAACTGAGTCTAATGCCCATATTACTAATATTGTAATTAAAAAATAAAGTAGAGCTTTAACACTCATTAGTTTCCTCGTATTTAATTATTTTATTAACTCTTCTTTTATGTCTTTCATCATTTATTACTTCAGCACTTATAAAAGCATCAATATATTTTTTTATATTTTCCATATTTTCTGTGTAATTAAAAGTCATAACATTAGCGCCATTATCATTTCTACTTAAAATAGCATCTTCTAATGAATTTATTTTAGCACATCTTATGCCTTTTACTTTATTGGCTGCAATTGACATTCCTATCCCTGTTCTACATACTAATATTCCTATTTCTGCTTCCTTATTTATAACTTTTTCACATACTTTAAAAGCAAAATCTGGATAATCATCAGTTTCTGTATTTCTAGGACTACAGTCTAATACTTTATATTTTTTTTCTTCTAAATATTCTATAATTTCTTTTTTATATTCTACTCCACGATGATCACTTGCTATTGCAATAATCATATTTTCTTCCTTTTCCATTTCTTTCTCCTTTAATTTCTAAATAGATATATTATTATCTATAATTATATAATAACAAAATATTTTTAATTATTAAATAGATACTTTTTGTCTTTTTCCACAATTTTTGTGAATACTTTTTTGTGATTTTCTTTTTTCCACAAATTATGTTAATAATTACTACATAATATTTAGTTTATCCACAAATATTGTTAATATAAATTAAAAAAACAGCTTTTAAGCTGCTTCTTTAGTATCAAATCCATATTTTTTGTTGAATTTATCAACACGTCCTGCACGTGAAGCTCTATTTTGTTTTCCAGTATAAAATGGATGACATTTAGAACATACTTCTACTGATATATCTTCCTTTGTACTTTTTGCAGTAAAAGTTTCTCCACAAGCACAAGTGATTTTTGCTTCTTTATATTCTGGATGTATTTCTTTTTTCATTAGTTTCTCTCCTTCCGCCATGATTAGTAAATAATCATAGTAATCTATAAACATCGTTATTATAACAATAAATTCCTTATTTGACAAGTGATAATAGTTTATCTAATTATTTATTTTGCATTAATAAATTATGTTCATATTCATTTATCATTATTTTTGATATTTCTTTATATCCATTTGCATTTGGATAATAAGAATTTGGATTATTAAAATATTTTTCATCTTTAGAAAGAATAGTTGTATCTATAAATATATCATTATTTTTTTGACAAATATTTTTATATTTTTCATTCAATTTTTTCAATATATTATCATATTTTGTACCATTCTCATAATATCCTATTACATAAAGTGTATTTTTATAGTACTTCCCTATTTCGTTTATTAATTTTTTGTATTTATTTGCTATTTCTTCTACTATTCTATTTTCTTTGTATTCTGTAATATAATTTTCTCTATTTACTTCTAGTATTATATCATTTAATCCTATAGAAAGTGACACTATATCAGCATCTGATAACATTCTTCTTATATTATGATTGGGATTATTAATGGTCATCGTTTCTTCTATTAATAAATCATTATATAATTCTGTTATGGTTTTATTTTTACTTGTATAACTTTTATCATAGAAAGCCAATTTATCGTTTTTTTCTAAATAGTCTTTAAAATAATCACTATAACTGTAACTTATAGCACCATATGAGTTTTCTCCTAAAGAAATTGAATCTCCTAATGTGATATATGTTATGTTACTTTTATTAGTAAAATTATATATAAAATATACTGATGAAGTTAATAATATTAATATAACTAATTTTATTTTTTTATGCACATTGATTCCTCCAAAATAAAAAAGTCTTTAATATATTTATATTTCTCGACTCTTTATTTTAGCACCAACTTTAGTTAGTTTTTCCACTATATTTTCATATCCTCTTAATATATGTTCAACATTAGTAATCATTGTTGTTCCTTCTGCAATTAATGATGCTGCGACTAAACTTGCTCCTGCACGAAGATCTGTTGCTACTACTTCTTTTCCCTTTAATTTACTTGGTCCAATGACTGTTGTTGTTTGATTTTTAACTGTTATATCTGCTCCCATTTGACATAAATATGGTATATGCATAAATCTATTTTCAAATATTGTTTCTTCTATTTTGCTTTTTCCTGAACATTGAGTTAAAAGAGTTGTAAATGGTTGTTGTAAATCAGTTGGAAAACCTGGATATGTTGCTGTTTTTATGTTTGTCCCTTTATAATTTTCACCTTTAGTAACAGTGATGTAGTCTGAACCAATCTCTAACTTAGCTCCTATTTCTTGTAATTTTGATATTAACGATTCTAAATGTTCTGGAATAATATTATCAATTTTTAAGTTTTGTCCGCATAAGGCTCCTATTATTGTATAGGTACCTGCTTCTATTCTATCTGGTATTACTTCGTGAAAGCAACCATGTAAATGTTTTACTCCTTCTATTTTTATCGTTGAAGTTCCTGCTCCTGTAATGTGTGCTCCCATATTGTTTAGGAAAGTAGCTACATTTACTATTTCTGGTTCTTTGGCAGCATTATCAATTGTAGTTTTTCCTTCTGCTTTTACAGCTGCTAGCATAATATTTATCGTTGCTCCTACTGATGCAATATCTAAATAGATTGGGCAGCCTATTAGTTTTTCTGCTTCTACAGTATATTTATTAGCCTCTATTGTTATTTTTGCACCTAATGCTTCAAATCCTTTTAAATGTAAGTCTATTGGTCTTGCTCCAATTGAACAACCTCCTGGAAAATACATTACAGCTTTTTTATATTTACCTAAAAGGGCTCCCATAAAATAATATGATGCTCTAAGCTTCTTGGAAAATTCTTCTCCAATTTCTTCATTTTTCATATTAGATGAATCTATTATTATACTTTCACTTGCTCTTTTGGTAGTAACTCCTAGATGAGATAGTATTGAACAAAGATTATCAGTATCAGTTATTTCTGGAATATTGCAAATTGTTGTTTCTGTATCTGCTAGTATTGCTGCAGGAATTAATGCCACAGCACTGTTTTTAGCACCACTTATTCTAATAGTACCAGATAATTTTTGTCCACCTTTTATTTCTAATATTTTCATAAAGCCTCCATCACTATATTGTATTTATTATTTGCTATTAAGTGCATTATTAAATTTTAAATATTAGAGTTTTTAGATTTTTATATATTTTTATTATAATTTTTAAATGTTTTAACTGCTAACACTTTTATCACTTAACTATCTATATGTATCATATTAAAGATATTTTTCTTTGTCAATAAACCTATTAAAAAATAAGCAAAATTTATATTGATTTTACTTATTTTGTCTATATATTAAAAAGGTACTTTATAGATAATAAAATAAGTAAGATACCTCCTACTATGCTAGCTCTCTTTTCTACTTTTTTATTTAAGTATTTTCCTATTGTTAAACCTATTATAGTGAAAATAAAACTAGTTATTGAGAATATTAGACTTGATAGATATGTGTATTCTTCTGTTAATGAGAGTCCTAGACCCACTGTGAAGCTATCAATACTTACTGTTATTGCAATTATTATTAAATAAATTAGACTTATTTTTAAATATTGTTCTTTTTCTTTTCCTGTTAGTACTTCTAGTCCTAATACTAGAAAGATTATTCCTAAAATATAGTTGGCAATCAACTGGAGATTTATGGATATCATAAGTCCTATACAGTTTCCAAGTAGGGGCATTACGAAATGAAGGATCCCTACTATTACTGGAAAAATTATCAACTTTTTTTTATTTAATAAATTACTTGTAGTAAGACAAATTGATATTGAAAAAGCATCCATACTAAGTGCTACTGCTATTATAAGATCTGTTATTATTTTGTTCATAGTTTCACCTAGTATAAATTTATTATTAGTAATTGTTTTTATGAATATTTTTTGTGACTTATTTTAGAAAATCAAATTTTTTTAAAATATCTTTTACAAGCAAATGGTATTCAACATCTTTACTTTCATTTTCTTCATCTATGAAGCATAATGGAGGAAATAAAACACACCAGAAGTTCTCGCCTTCCCCTTTTCCTAATTTTACAACTAATGATTCATAGTTTCCTTCTTTATATATTACGTTCTTATATTCTTTGGTAGGAAAATAGTTTTCTCCATAATTGATATTATAATCTATATTAGTATTATTTTCTTTTAATGTTTTATTTATTGTTTCTTTCAATAATGGTAAGCTTTCTTCGATGGATTTTCTACTATCAACTAAGCTTTTTTTATTATTTAAAATTTTTTCTATATCTTTATTTAAGTTTTCTTTTACTTTCATTTTTAGTGCTTGATCTTCTTCTTTATCAGAGTTTGCAATTACTCTAAATCTTATTGATTCAGTTGGAATTATAACTTCTTCTTTTGATAAATCATTTGATACAAATACTATAGTTACAACAATTAGGAATACAAATATTTTTTTCATTTTTATCACCCTTCATTATAGTAAAGGGGTATATTTTTTTATGTTATTCATTTTCTGTTTGACAAAATACTACTTTAATAGATTTTTTGGATATATAAATATCATTCTATCTCTTTCTTGCATATCTTTTAGACATTCTATTTCTATATTTTCAAGATGAGTTTTTATTATATTTATTATTTCATCTTTTTGAGTATGGCCTATTTCAAATGCTATTAAAAATTCTTCTTTTAGATTTTTTTTTACAGTGCTTAAAATTTTTTTATAGAATTCAAGACCATTATCTTTAGCATATAGAGCTAAATGTGGTTCATTTTCCTTAACAATACTTTCTATGTCTTCATCATAACTTATATATGGTGGATTACTTATTATTACATTAAATTTTTTATTAATATCTTCTAGCATATCGTTTTTTATAAAGTTTACCTCTATGTTTAAATTTTTGGCATTTTCTTTGGCAACTTCTAAGGCTTTTTCTGAGATATCTACTAAAACTATGTCTGTATTAATGTTATCTAGTTTTTGCTTTAGAGTTAGTCCTATTGCTCCACTGCCACAACCTAAATCAACTATGGATATTTCTTTATTAAAGAATTTATTTATATATTTTATGGTGTTTTCTACTAGTTCTTCTGTTTCAAAGCGTGGTATTAGAACATTTTCATTTACTATTAACTTATTACCGTAAAAGTTAGCGTATCCTAGTACATATTGTAATGGTTTATTATTTCTTAATGCTTCTACTTCTTTTTTATATAATTCTACTTTTTCTTCTTCTACTTCTTCATCTAAATGGATAAGTAGTTCTAAGGGATTTAGATTTAGTAGATTTCCTAATAAGATTCTAGCATAATCTTTGTGAATTTTTGATTGAGCGTAAATTAGTAATTCTTCTATTTTCACTCTTTTTCTCCTGCTAATTTTCTTGCTTGGTCTTCGGTTATTAGAGCATCTATTATTCCATCAAGATCTCCGTCTATTACTCTATCTAAGTTTTTAGTAGTATAACCTATTCTATGGTCTGTTACTCTGTTTTGTGGATAGTTATAAGTTCTTATTTTCTCTGCTCTATCTCCTGTTCCAATTTTACTACGTCTTTCGTTTCCTTCTTCCCTATCTTTTTTCTCTCTTTCTAATTCATAAAGACGGGCTTTTAGTACTTTCATTGCTTGTTCTTTATTTTGAATTTGGCTTCTTTCATTTTGACAAGTTACCACAGTATTTGTTGGTAAGTGAGTAATTCTTACAGCTGAATCTGTTGTATTTACTCCTTGGCCTCCACAGCCTGATGAACGATAAATATCTATTCTTAAGTCTGATTGTTTAATTTCTATGTCTACTTCTTCTGCTTCTGGCATTACTAGTACTGTTGCTGTTGAAGTTTGTAAACGTCCATTTGATTCTGTTACTGGTACTCTTTGTACTCTATGAGATCCGCTTTCATATTTAAATTTACTGTAAGCTCCTTCTCCTTTTATCATAAATTCTATTTGACTAAATCCGCCAGCATCTCCATCTATTGAGTTGTAAACTTCATATTTGAAGCCTTTTTTTTCAGCATATCTTGTATACATTCTAAATAGGTCCCCTGCAAAAATATTTGCTTCATCTCCTCCTGCTGCTCCTCTTATTTCTACAATTACATTTTTACTGTCATTAAGGTCTTTTGGTATTAATAGTATTTCAAGATTTTTTTCTAGATTTTCTTTTTGTTCTTCAAGAGAAGTTAATTCGTCACGTGCTATTTCTTCTAGTTCTTTATCTTTTAACATTTCTTTAGTGTCTTCTATACCTTCTATAACTTTTTTATATTCTTTAAAGCAATTTACTACCTCTTCTAATTCACTTAATTCTTTTGATAATTCCCTTGTTTTTTTTACATCACTTAATACTTCATTTTTTGTTAATTCACTTTCTATTTCGCTGTATCTATTTGCTATTTGCTCTAAGTGTTCAAACATATTATCTCTCCTTTTTGCTGTAGTTATTATAGCATATTATTTTTTCTTCCTCAATAATTATATGCTTTTGCTTATAAATGTTTTTTTCACTTTCTTTGCACTTTCCAAATTATAGTAGTTTCAGATTTTTAATTAGTATTTATCAAGTACAAAAATAATGACATATTATATAATAAGTATATTAATATTATATATAGAATATTATATTATATATATAATAACTTGACTTTTTATATAATAGGATATATTATTTTAGTTATGAAAGAGGTGTTATTTATGGAAAATTTAACAACTGCTATTAGTGTACAGGTGGATAGTCATGATAAAGAAGTAGCAAGTAGAATATTAAAAAATCTAGGCTTAAATATGAGCACATATGTAAATATGGCTATTAAACAATTAATTAATAAAGATGGTGTACCTTTTGAAGTGGTAAATCCTAGACCTAACAAAGAATTATTGGAAGCTATAAAAGAAGGCGAAGATATACTAAGTGGTAAAATACAAGCAAAAAAATATCATAGTGTTAAAGAATTAATTGGTGATTTGGAAAGTGAAGTTTAAGTTTGATAATGCAAAATATGATATACAAATTACTTCAAGATTTAAAAGTGATTATAAAAAAATAAGAAAGCAAAGAAAAGATATAAATAAATTGATTGATGTATTAGAGACTCTTGCGAATGGTGAAGAACTAGATGAGAAATATAAGAATCATAAGCTTATAAATGATAAAATATTTAAAGATTGCAACGAGTGTCATATTACACCTGACTGGTTATTAGTATATAAAGTACAAGATAATGAGTTAGTTTTATTGCTCTTCGCTACTGGTAGTCATAGCGATTTATTCAATAAATAGTTGCTCTATGAAGTCTGAAGATACAATTGTTCTAATTGAAGACTCTATGTTAGATGCATTTTTTGTTTTAATTTATCATTGGTTATCTGTTATTTTCTCTCTTCTTTAATGTTAACATTTTATTTTCTAGAATTTTTTATATACTTTATTTGAAAGTATATAATTGCAATCATAATAATGTTGAATGGAGGTATCCCAAATCCTCCTATTATAATAAGAAGAACTACATTCCAAAAATCCATTAGTTCTACTAAACCATATACTATGTAAACCAACATAATTATATATGGAATGAAGCTTAATATAAAAAAAGAAGTTTTTAAGTTCTGATTTCATTTTTTTGTTATTTGTTTGATTATTTACTTTTATATTTTATTGATATATTTAGTTGTAAATATTGGAAAATTATAAGGAAAGTAAAAAAATATTACTAATAGTAGCAATATTTTATTTTCTTAATACTTTTGTTTTATATTCTTCTAAATTTATACTTGAAACTATTTCTATAAAATTATCTAGTTTTTCGTATGGTAAGATATTAGTTCTATTAATATATTCCATTTCCTTTTCGGTGTTATCTTTCTTTATGTTATTTTCTATTTGCTCTCTATATTTTCCATAATCTATTTCGTACTTTTCTTCTAAGTATTGATTACTAATATCATAACTATAATACAAGTCTTTACAAAAATTTTTATATCCTGTTTTTAATAGATATTCTTTATCAAAAAAGTCTGTAAAGAATAAATTGTCTGTTATTAAGTGGAGAAATATTCCTTTATCATATGAACTTTCTATACTATTTTCTTCTAAATATTTATCTAATAGTACTTTATTTTTTAGTGCACTTATTATATCTGTTTTATCCCTATAACCGCTATAATGAGATTTATTATCATTTTTTGCTAAGTCTGGTGCAATACTACCTCTTATAAATTCGTTTCTATCATCTATATTGTTTTTGTCCATATACCTTTTTGCAACACTTAGGTGTATATTAAAACTTGCCATTTATATTACTTCTTTCTTTTTGTTATTTATTACTCTTCTATTTCTAATTCATCTTCGTCTAGTACTACTAAATCTTTTAAGTCTTCTGTTGAATCATTAAATGGTGTATCTTCATCACTATAATCATCTTCTATTTCTTCATCTTGTATTTCATCTTCATCAGGTATTTCGTCTTCGTCTTCTTCATCTTCTTCTATAGTATCTACTTGTGTTTTTACTTTATCTGACGTGTGATTGCTTTTTAAATCCCAAGTACCATCATCTAACAAAATAAATCTTTTATCTGTTGATAATGATGTGTAGTAATCACCTATTTTACTTTCAAATATTGATTCAGGTAATTCTAAAAGTTTAATTATTTTTTTAAACAAAGTTGCAGTATTCATTGGTTTTTTACTCTCTTCTAAAATTAACTTTGTTATATCCTTGTTGGATAGTAGTTCTAAGTCTTCTTTTTTCATTTTGTTAATACTCATAATATCCTCCCATTCAAGTCATTATATGTAATTGTTTCCAACTTGTTTAATTTTTTTATCAAAATACAGGAATATTTATATCACACATTTTTTTTATATGCAATAACTTTTATATATATTTTTACATTTTTTCTGGAACGTCTATTCCTAAGATGTTCAGAATCTCTTTATTTGTCTTATAAACTAAGGCTGTTAGGGCTAACCAACTTTCTTTCAGGTCATTATCTTCTTCTGTTAAAACTTTATTTTCATTATAAAAGCTGTTATAAGAACTAGTTAATTTATATATATAATCTGTTAGTTCATTTAGTGATTTTTGGTCTAGACATTTTTTTAAGACTTGTGGAAAGCTTAATAGTAATAGAGCTGGAGTTCTATCTGTATTATCTTTAAATTTTTTGATTGCATATTTGTTTATATTTGATTTTGCAAGAAGAGATTTCATTCTAATCGTTGAATAGAGTAGGTAAGGACCTGTTTTTCCATCTAAGCTTACAAATTTTTCTGGGTCAAAAATATAGTCTGTTTCCCTATATGGAATTAAATCAGCATATTTTAGGGCTGCAATTGCTATTTTTTTGGCTGTTTCTTCTCTTTTTTCTTCTTCTACCATTTCTGTGTTTAGCCTTTTATTAGTCTCATCTTGTAAAATATTAATTAATTCTTTTAGACTCATAACACTTCCATCTCTTGTTTTAAATGGTTTTCCGTCTTTTCCATTCATTGTTCCAAAGCCATAAAATCCTAGTTTTAAGTCGTTTGGTACAAGGGAAGACTTTTTAACTGCTCGAAAGACTTGTTCAAAATACAATGCTTGTCTAAAATCAGCAAAATACCACATTTCATCTAGATTAAAGCGTTTAATTCTAGAATACATTGTAGCTAGTTCTCGGGTAGCATATAAGGTTGCTCCATTAGATTTAATGACTACAAGTGGTGGCATAGGAGATTTGTCTTTTTCTTCTTCTACGTCAATTATTTTGGCATCTTCACTTTCTCTTAAGTAGTTATTTTTTTCTAAGTAGTCTATTACTTCAGGAATGTATTTATAACAGTCACTTTCTCCTTCGTATAAATCAAAAGTTGTATTTATGTCTTTATAAACATCCTTAATATCACTTATTGATGTTTCTTTAATTTTTTTCCATAGTGCGTTGTAAGCTTTATGTCCTTCTTCTAATTCTTTAGTTATTTCAACTACTTCTTGCATTCTTTTTTTATCATTTTTAGCATCAATAGATGCGGTTGGATAGATTTCGCCTAATTCTTCTGGAGTTATTACAAATTCTATATCTTCGTAGTTTCCCTTATAGTCTTTATTAAAATATTCTAGGGTAGGGTATCTTCTTTTTATTTCAGAAATGACCATTCCTGATTGTCTTCCAATATCTCCAAAATGAACATCACTAATCACTTCTAATCCTAAATATTTAGCAAGTCGCTTTACAGCTTCTCCAATGTTTGCTGAACGAAGGTGCCCTACATGAAGAGTTTTTGCAATATTAGCCCCTCCATAGTCAATAAATATTTTTTTAGGTTCTTCCTTATCAATATTTACTTCGTAATCATCTAGTATTTGGTTTAGTGATGTTTGCAAGAAGTATGGACTTAGTGTTAAATTTATAAATCCTGGTCCTGCAATATTAATATTGATAAATCTAGAATCTTTTTTTAAGTATGACACTATGTTTTCAGCAATGTTTTTAGGATTATCATTATAAATTTTTGCAAGCTTCATAGCATCATTTATTTGAAAGTCTCCTAAATCTGGTCTTGATGATGATACAAAGGTTATATCATCTAATTCATAACCAGCTTGTTTTATTATTTGCTTTATAGATTGTTTTAGATTTTTTAATATACTCATAACTTTCTCCTTAGTTTTCTTTTTCTATTTTATATGTGTATTTTTCATTAAAAAGGCTATATTCTATTTCTACATTTTCTTCATTTTTAAATATTTTATTAGTAAAAACTTCTAGTTCTAGTTTTTTTTCTAAATCTTTTAAAAACATAGTACTAATAGTAGTTTTATTATTTTCGAATTTTAGCTCTAGATACATTTTTTCATTATCTCTTTTTAGAGTATTTTCTTGGTAGTCAAAAATGGTTGCTGTTTTCAATTCGTCTTTTTCGACATAATATATGTATTCTTTTTCTTTATCATATTTTACATTTACATTATAACTTGTATTTTCTTCATTATTTGTTACAGTAATTTTTGCATTAAAGTTTTCCATTTTTTCTCCTAGTATTTTCTTCATCAATAAAATTTTCAGCTTAAATTATATCATATGTTTAAAAATTTGAATACATATTTTTAGCTATTTGTCTAATACTAATTTTGAAGGTGATACTTGATGAAGCATTTAAAAAAATTGAGAAATATTTGTTTATTGGGGATTCTTGGTTGTTTTATTCTTTTTATTAGTGCCTTTTTATATGCTAAGTTTTCTCCAAAACTTGAGATACGCGCTGCTAATAGACTAGTTCTTTATGATAGTGAAGAAATGGTGTTTTTTCATGGCAGTGATAATAAAGAGTGGGCAAATTTAGGTGATATTTCTAATAATGTAATTAATGCTACTATTTCTACTGAAGACAAAAATTTTTATAAGCATAAAGGTTTTGATATTCTTAGAATTTTAAAAGCTACCTATATAAATATCGTTAATAGGGCTACTAAACAGGGTGCCTCTACTATTACTCAACAATATGCTAAAAATTTGTTTTTAGATTTTGATAAAACTTGGAAAAGAAAATGGGATGAAGCTTTATATACTATTAGATTAGAAGCTAGTTATAGTAAAGATGAAATACTAGAAGGGTATTTAAATACAATTAATTATGGTCATGGAATGTATGGAATAGAAAATGCTAGTCACTTTTATTTTAATAAAGATGCAAAAGATCTTACTTTAGCTGAAGCAAGTATTCTAGTTGGAGTTCCTAAATCACCTAGTAATTATTCGCCACTTGTAAATTTAGAAGTTGCTAAAAAAAGGCAAAAAATTATTTTAGATTTAATGGTTAGTAATTCCTATATTACAAGAGAAGAGGCAGATAGGGCATATAATGAAGAACTTCAGTTTTATGGTAAGAAAGATGAGAATAATTCAACAACACTTATGTATTATCAGGATGCTGTTTTAAATGAATTGAAAAATATAAATAGTATTCCTAAAAACTATACTCAAACTAAAGGATTAAAGATTTATACTAATTTAGATTTGAAAGCTCAAGCAGAACTTGAAAAGAATATTAATGAGAGTCTACAGGATGATTCTGAATTGCAAGCTGCTGCTGTTATGATGAATCCTGATACTGGTGAAATAGTTGCCCTTGTTGGAGGAAGAGATTATAATACTTCTCAATATAATAGGGCTACTACTGCAAAAAGGCAAGTAGGTTCTACTATGAAACCATATCTTTATTATGCAGCTCTTGAGAGTGGATTTACTACTAGTAGTTCATTTACAAGTGAAAAGACTACATTTACTTTTTCTGAAAGAGATGACTATTCACCAAAAAATTATAATGAAAAGTATGCTAATAAAGCTATTTCTATGGCAACTGCTGTAAGTTACTCTGATAATATTTATGCTGTCAAGACTAATTTATTTTTAGGAAGTGATGCTATGATTAACGTAGCTAATAGGGTAGGTATAACAGCAAAGCTTGAGGATGTTCCATCTCTTCCTTTAGGTACAAATGAAATTAGTATGATTGAGATGACAGCTGGATATGCGGCATTTGCTAACTTGGGTTATAAAGTTGTTCCACATTTAATTAGCAAAGTAGAAGATGAGGATGGGAATGTACTTTATGAAGCAAAAAATAGTAAGAGTTTAGTACTTAATTCTAGCATTACATTTATTTTGAATAATATGTTAACTGCTACTTATGATCCTCTTTATATTGACTATAATTATCCAACTGCTATTGGTCTTGCTTCTAAGCTTAAACATACATATTCTTTAAAGAGTGGTACAACTGATACTGATGAATGGTATATTGGTTATAATAAAGATATAGTTACTTCTGTTTGGTTAGGATATGATGATAATAAGAGTATTCCTAGTAAAGCTCCCACATATGCTCAAAATATTTGGTATAAAAGTATAGAGAGCTATGAGGAAGGAAAAGAAGATAATTGGTATGAGAGACCAGATAATGTGTCTGCTGTATTAGTTGATCCTATTTCTGGGCAAGTAGTTGATGAGAATGCTGATAAAAAGAAATTAATGTATTTTATAAAGGGAACTGAACCTAGTAATAGTCAAGTGGTATTTGACGAGAAACTTAATAATAGTAGAGCTGAGTAATATTTTTCTTTTTCTTTACATATTCTTATGATGTATAGGAAAGGATGATTTTATGAATAACAATTATATGTATCCTAATTATCAAGGAAATAATATGGGGAATAATATAGGTAATATACGTTTTAATCAAATGAGAGGCAATAGTCAACAAGCATATGATGGGGTACTTTCTCCTCATATAGGTAAAACAGCATCATTTTATTTAACTTTTAGTGATTCTACAGAGTGGAGAGATACTATTTTTAAGGGAACAATTCAAGATTCAAATGATGATTATACTCTTATTACGGATGCAACTACTGGAAAACCTATTCTAGTTTGGAATAAATATATTAATTATATTATCTTTGATGAAAATGTAAATTTATAGAAAAGGTCTAGTATCCTTTTTTTTTATTTGATATAATTTGAGTGTAGAAAGGATATAGTATTTATGACAGGAGTAGAAGTATTAATTGTTGTAGCAGTAGTGGGAGTTTTGGTATTATTTATTATCTGTTCTATTATAAAAACTAGAAAAACATCTAGTAAAGTAGTATTAAAAATAGAAGAAGCTTCAACAGAAATTAATAGCTATTTAAATAAAGTAGTTGAATTATTAAATGATACTACTAAATATATAACAGATGAAGATTATG
>CATKYP010000009.1 GCA_949840855.1 uncultured Bacilli bacterium
TTGATATACTTTTATTATTTAATATATTTATAAGAATATTATTTTGAATTTTTTTTAGTAAATAACTAGGTTCATATATAGTTCTATAACTACCATCTTTTTTAAGAATCTTAAATATTTTATAATTATTTTTTGTATTATTAGAAATAGAATACAACTTTTTAATCTTATCTTTATCACTTATATTTTCATCAATAAGATTAAGAGATAATAAGAATTCTATACACAATTCTTTATTTATATATTTCCACACTCCTATTACCTCCCAAATAAGCAATACTATAAATATTGTAATATGTAGATGGAGTGTACTACATAAAGTGTAGAAAATCTCCATTGAAATATTACAATTATAAAATCCATATAACATATGCTCTTTAACGACTCGCTAAAAAGGGAAAAATCCATTCACTATTGCTTACATCAAATATTGTATCAAAATATCAAAAAAAGTAAAATAAAATATTATCTTACTTTATTAAATACAACTATAGTCTAGAAATCTCTTCCTCAATTCTTATTAATTGATTATATTTACAAATTCTATCACTTCTAGACATAGAACCTGTTTTAATTTGTCCCAAATCAAGTCCTACTGATAAATCAGCAATAGTTGTATCTTCTGTCTCTCCACTTCTATGAGAAAGAACAGTATTATACCCATTACTACGGGCGAGTTCAATTGCTTCAAAAGTTTCAGTAACAGTACCTATTTGATTTACTTTAAGAAGTATTGCATTTCCAGCCTTCACATCAATTCCCTTTTGTAAATATTCTTTATTAGTTACGAATAAATCATCACCAACTAGTTGAATCTTATCACCAAGTTTTTCAGTAACTTTACTAAATCCTTCCCAATCATTTTCATCAACTGGATCTTCAATAGATATAATAGGATAATTAGAAATTAATTTCTCATAAAAATCAATAAGTTCATCAGTTGTAAGCTCTTCACCAGTTGAGCAATGAAATTTATACTTTTTTAAATCCTTATCATAAAATTCTGAAGCTGCAACATCAATTGCATAACAAACATCTTTTCCTGGTTCATAACCAGCTCTCTTAACCGCTTCTGTAATTAATTCGAATCCCTCTTCATTACTTTGAAGATCAGGTGCAAAACCACCTTCATCTCCAACACCTGTTGAATATCCTTTCTCATTAAGAACTTTCTTTAAGCTATGGAATACTTCAGCACCAACTCTTAATCTTTCTCGAATAGTGTCTCTCTGAGGAATAATCATAAACTCCTGAAAATCAACTTTATTATCTGCGTGAGCTCCACCATTTATAATATTCATCATAGGATAAGGAAGTGACATATTTTCATTACCAAACTTTTCATTAACATACTTATAAAGTGCTATTCCTTCTGAATTAGCACTCGCTTTTAATACAGCCATACTAATTCCAAGTATTGCATTAGCACCATACTTGCTTTTAGTTTTTGTTCCATCAGCCTCTATCATTTTATAATCAATTTCCTTTTGATTAGAAGCATCCATTCCAATAACAAGTTCCTTCAAAGGACCATTAACATTATTAACCGCATTAAGTACACCCTTACCGTTATATCTATCTCCTCCATCCCTCAGTTCAAGAGCTTCTCTCTCTCCTGTTGAAGCACCACTAGGTACAATAGCACGTCCCATACTTCCGTCTTCTAGAAATACATCTACTTCAACTGTCGGATTTCCTCTTGAATCCAATACTTCTCTTCCTACTACATCAACTATTTTCATAATATTCTCCTTTCAATTAATGAGTACAAATAACATTATAAGTCATTTAACTCCCTTACAAATTTCTTAAATTCATCTCCTCTAACCTCACATCTCTCATATTGATCCCACGAGGCAGAAGCTGGAGATAATAGAACAACATCCCCACTTTCTGCTATTTCACGAATTTTAACAAAGCTATCTTTTAGATGTTCAAAAATATAAGTATCTATTCCTATTCTACTACCAAACTCTAAAACTCTTTGTCCACACTCACCAATTCCAATAATGGATTTAACATTATTCATATAAGCAGATAACTCTGAAAAGTCTTGACCTCTTTCTAAACCTCCTAAAATAATAATAGTAGGTTCTTTAAATGATGATAATGCTATTTGACTACATTTTATATTAGTAGCTTCTGTATCATTATAGTATCTAACACCTCTTACTGTATCCACATATTCTAATCTATGTTCTACTCCTCTAAAATTAGATATTACATTTTTTATAATATCATTACTTACATCAAACTCTTTGCTAATCATTATCGCTGATATACAGTTTTCAACATTATGTATACCAGGTATTTTAATATCATTTATACTAATAATTTCTTCATCATAATAATAAATATTATTATCTTTTAAATATCCACCACTAATCTCTCTTATACTAGAAAAATACTTAACTTCACTTTTGATATTACATCATTATTCTCAAAATTTAATATCGAAATATCTTTATCTTTTTGATTTCTAAACATTTTAGACTTAACAAACTTATAGTTTTCATAAGTACCTAAAAAATCAATATGTGCTGGACTATAATTAGTAATTAATGCTATATCTGGTTTAAAATCTATAAAATTTGTACTTTGCTGGCAACTAACTTCCATTACCAAGATATCTTCTTCTTTTATATCATCTAAAATACTGCATAAAGGAAATCCTATATTACCAACCAAATGAACTCTAGAACCAAATGCTTCTTTCAAAATCTCATAAGTAAGTGTTGTTGTTGTTGTTTTACCATTTGTACCAGTAATTCCTATCAATTTAATATTATCTGGTAATAAATGATATCCAACTTCAACCTCATTGATAACTGGAATATTTAACTCCTCTGCTTTTAAAACATATTTATGATCTAGTCTAATACCAGGATTCTTAACTAAATAATCAAAACTATCGTCTAACAAGTCATCAGGATGACTACCAAAAAATAATTCAACACCTAAATTTTTCAATTCTTCAACCTGTAAAAAATCTTGCTCCTCTATAGACTTAATATCATTTAATATAACTTTATTACCTAAAGAAGCTAATACCTTGGCACAACTATAACCACTCTTAGCCATACCAAGTATCAATAATTTCTTATCCTTAAACACATATATCACCTAATACTATTATACTACAAATATTCTATTTTCAAAACTAAAATACTTTGATATAATTAAAATGAAAAAATTAAGGAGGAGCTATGAAGATAATTACCCTAACGGAAATAGAATTCGATGAATATGCAAAGTATCATAAATATAGTAACTATTATCAAACCTCTTCCTACGGAAATACAATGAAAAGTAACGGTTTTAGTATTCACTATCTAGGTTTTAAAAATGATACTAACAATCTAATAGGTGCTTCCCTAATAGTATATAAAGAAATTTTTATGTCAAAAAAAATAGCCTATGCTCCACGCGGACTTCTTTTTGATTATACAAATCCAATATTGTTAAAAGAATTAACTGAAAAATTAAAACAAGTCTTAGGAAAACAAGGCTTTATAATTTTAAGAATGGATCCATATATTATTGCAACTATTAGAAATAAAAACGGTAAAGTAATAAATATGAATAAAGAAATAAATAACATTATGCAAAATATCAAAAAAGCTGATTTTAATTATAAAGGTCAAAATAAATACTTTGAAAATGAACTACCTAGATATGAGGCTATTTGCCCACTAAATAATGATACTAGAACAATTTTCCAACAACTATCTAAACGAACAAGAAGGAAAATAAATAGAGCTTCAGGTTGTGGTATTACAATCTTTAATGATCCAGAAAAAAGAACAGAAAAATTATATGAGCTTATAAAAACTAAAACTAATTTACCTATAAAGTACATAAATGACTTAGTAAAAAATTATCCACAAAGTAATATTTATTATGCTATACTAAACACTGACTCTTTTGTAATTGAAGCAAAAAAAAGGTATGAAAAAGAACTAGAAAAAAATGAAATTTTAGCAAATAAAATTCAAAATATCAGAAACAGAATAAATAATATAAAATCAAAATATCTAAATGCAAAAATGGAATCAGACAAATTAATTAATACTTATAAAAATGATTTAGTATTAGCTACAGAATTATTGAAAAAATATCCAAAAGGACTAATTATAGGTGCAACCTTAACTATAGAGTATAATAACACCACAAATATAATAATAGATGGCTTCGATAAAAAATTTTCTCACTTAAATTGTAATTATTTAACTAAATGGTATATTATAAATGAATCAAAAAACAAAGGAATAAATTATGTCAATTTTAATGCTATAGTAGGAGAATTTAAACAAAAAAATGCATATAAACAACTCAATGAAATGAAATTAGGGTTTAATACGATCCCAACAGAATACATTGGAGAATTTGACTTAGTACTAAATAAATTCAACTATACAATATACAAAAATTTTAGTAAAGATAAAAATTATAAACTAAAAGCAGAATTATCAAAAAAAGACACATAAATATTGGATCTACTTCCAATATTTTTTTACTATATAAACTTTATACATACAAAAAAAGCAAGAAATCTTGCTTTTCAACTTATTATTCAATAACTTCTGAAACAACTCCAGCACCAACTGTACGTCCACCCTCACGAATAGAGAATTTAGTACCTTGCTCAAGAGCTATTGGGTGAATTAATTCAACATCAAAGTTAATATTATCACCTGGCATAACCATTTCAGTACCCTCTGGTAAATCAATAACACCAGTTACGTCTGTAGTTCTAAAATAGAATTGAGGACGATAGTTTGTAAAGAATGGTGTATGGCGTCCGCCTTCTTCTTTAGTTAGTATATAAACAGAAGCTTTAAATTTAGTATGTGGAGTAACTGAACCAGGTTTAGCAAGTACTTGACCACGCTCAACTTGTTCACGTGAAATACCACGAAGTAAGATACCAGCATTATCTCCAGCTTCAGCATAATCTAGTTGTTTTCTAAACATTTCAATTCCTGTTGCAACAGTCTTCTGAGTATCTTTAATACCAACAATTTCAACTTCATCATTAAGTTTTAATTGACCACGTTCAACACGTCCAGTAACAACTGTTCCACGTCCAGTGATTGTAAATACATCCTCAATACTCATTAGGAATGGTTTAGCATTATCTCTTTCAGGAGTTGGAATCCATTCATCAACAGCAGCCATTAACTCGTCGATTTTAGCTCCCCAACTTTCATCACCTTCAAGTGATTTTAATGCAGAACCACGTATTATTGGTGTATTATCACCATCATAATCATATTCAGTTAATAAATCACGAATTTCCATTTCTACTAAATCAAGTAACTCAGGATCATCAACCATATCACACTTATTCATAAACACAACCATTTTAGGTACACCTACTTGACGAGCAAGTAAGATATGTTCACGAGTTTGTGCCATAGGTCCATCGGTTGCAGCAATAACAAGTATTGCCCCATCCATTTGAGCAGCACCAGTAATCATATTCTTAACATAATCAGCATGCCCAGGACAATCTACGTGTGCATAATGTCTCTTATCTGTACTATATTCAATATGAGCAGTATTAATAGTAATACCACGTTCTCTCTCTTCTGGTGCTTTATCAATATTAGCGAAATCAACTGCTTCATTACCATTTTTACCAGCTAATCTTTTAGAAATAGCAGCACTAAGAGTAGTTTTACCATGATCTACGTGTCCAATTGTACCAATGTTAACATGTGGCTTTGAACGATCATATTTTGCTTTTGCCATAATATTTTTCCTCCTTTTATAAATTATTACAACATATATTCTATCTAATAATTGAAGTTTTTTCAACTATTTTGATACATTTTTAATTAATTTCCACTTTTTTTAATTATTTCTTCAGAAATACTTTTTGGTACTTCTTCATAATGATCAAAGAACATTACAAAGTTAGCTCTACCCTGTGTATTGCTTCTAAGAGAAGTGGCATATCCAAACATTTCTGAAAGTGGTACCATAGCACTTAATTTAACAGCACCAAGTTGCGTATCTTGACCAAGTGGTTTACCGCGGCGACCTGTTAAATCTCCCATTACATTACCAAAATATTCTTCTGGTGTTGTAACATCAACTTTCATAATTGGCTCTAATATAACAGGCTTACATTTATTTTTCATTTCCTTAACAGCTAAACTAGCAGCAACTTTAAATGCCATTTCATTTGAGTCAACATCGTGATAACTACCATCATGTAAAGTAGCACGTACATTTATCATTGGATATCCTGCAAGAACACCATTTTGAAGAGCTTCTTGTAATCCTTTATCAACAACTGGTATATATTCACGAGGAACAACACCACCAACTACTTTATCAACAAATTCATAAGCTTTATCTTCAATTGGTTCAAATTCAACCCAAACATGACCATACTGTCCACGTCCACCAGATTGTTTAATATATTTTCCTTCACAGTCACCCATTTGTTTTATAGTCTCACGATATGCAACTTGTGGTCTACCAACATTAGCCTCCACATTAAATTCACGTTTCATTCTATCAACTATAACATCAAGATGTAACTCACCCATACCAGCAATAACAGTTTGACCTGTTTCATGATCAGTATGAACTTTAAATGTAGGATCTTCTTCTGCTAATTTTTGAAGAGCAATTGCCATTTTATCTTGATCAGCTTTTGTTTTAGGCTCAACTGCAAGTTCAATAACTGGTTCAGGAACAGCTAAGCTTTCAAGAATAACAGAATTTTTATCGTCACACAAAGTATCACCTGTTGTTGTATTCTTAAGTCCTACTGCAGCAGCAATATCACCTGTATATACATCTGAAATTTCTTGACGAGTATTTGCATGCATTTGAAGTATACGACCAATTCTTTCCTTAGAATCTTTTGTTGAATTTAATACATAACTACCACTACTTAAGTGGCCAGAATATACTCTAAAGAATGTAAGACGTCCAACAAATGGATCTGTCATAACCTTAAATGCTAATGCACTAAATGGTTGTTTATCATCAGGATGACGTTCTACTTCTTTTCCATCTTTATCAGTTCCAGTAATTGATGGAATATCAAGCGGACTAGGTAAATAATCAGCAACTGCATCAAGAAGTAATTTTATTCCCTTATTACCTAAAGCTGTACCACACATAACTGGGAAAAATTCTGCTTTTAAAACTCCTGTTCTAATTGCTTTTTTAATCATCTCAACAGAAATTTCTCCACCTTCAAGATATACTTCCATTAATTCATCATCAAATTCTGCTATAATCTCTATTAATTCAGCACGTTTTTCTTCTGCAATTGCTACTAAATCAGCAGGAAGTTCAATCTCCTCTGCTTCTTCTTCTGGTTTACCATCATAATGATATGCCTTCATTGCAACCAAATCAATAATACCATTAAATTGATCCTCTGCACCAATAGGCCATTCAATAGGAGCATATTTTACACCTAATCTTTGTCCAATTGATTTTAAACTAAATTCAAAATCTGCTCCCATTTTATCCATTTTATTTGCAAAAATAATTCTAGGAACTTTAAATTCAGAAGCCTGTCTCCAAACAGTTTCAGTTTGAGGTTCTACCCCTGCTTGTGCATCAATTAAAGCAACTGCACCATCAAGTACACGTAAACTTCTACTAACTTCAATAGTAAAATCAACGTGACCAGGAGTATCAATTATATTAAAACGATATCCCTTCCAATGTGCAGTAGTTGCAGCAGATGTAATTGTAATACCACGTTCTTGTTCTTGTACCATCCAATCCATTTGAGATTCACCGTCATGTGTTTCTCCAATTTTATGAATTTTTCCTGTATGATATAATATACGTTCTGTACTAGTCGTCTTTCCTGCATCAATATGAGCCATAATACCAAAGTTTCTGGTATGCTCTAAAGATGTATCTCTTGCCATAAATTTTCCTCCTACCATCTATAATGTGCAAAAGCTTTATTAGCTTCAGCCATTCTGTGAGTATCATCACGTTTTTTAACCGCTCCACCTGTACCGTTAGCAGCATCCATAATTTCATTCGCTAAATTAATAGCCATTCCTCTACCACCACGTTCACGAGCGTATTTTACTAGCCAACGTAGCCCCAAGGCTTGACTTCTAGCAGGACTAACTTCTATTGGAACTTGATAATTAGATCCACCTACACGACGAGATTTAACTTCAAGTTCTGGCTTAATATTTTCCATAGCTTTAGTAAAAATTTCTAATGGATCACTACCAGTCTTAGTCTTAACTTGTTCGAATGCATCATAAACAATACTTTGAGCTATTCCTTTTTTTCCATCAAGCATAATAGTATTTATTAATTTAGTAACTACTTTAGACTTATAGATAGGATCAACTAGAACATCTCTCTTTACTGCACGTCTCTTACGCATTTTTTATTCCTCCCTTCAAAAAATTTAATTAATTCTATTTATCTTTTGGTTTTTTAGCACCATATTTACTACGACCTTGTTTACGGTCCTTAACTCCTGCTGTATCAAGTGTTCCACGAACGATATGATAACGAACACCGATTAAATCCTTAACACGTCCACCACGAATTAATACAACACTATGTTCTTGTAAGTTATGTCCAATTCCTGGTATATAAGTATCAACTTCTTTCCCATTACTTAAACGTACACGAGCATACTTTCTCAAAGCTGAGTTTGGCTTTTTAGGTGTCTTGGTTCCAACACGAGTACAAACTCCACGTTTCTGAGGTGAAGAAACATTAGTTGACTTTTTCTTAATAGTATTAATACCAACCTGTAAAACTGGAGCTTTACTTTTTCTTACTTTATCCTTACGTTTATTATGTACTAATTGATTGATTGTAGGCATATAATATATATCTCCTTTCTTGACACATACCCTGGTGTATCATTTTGACCTTTAATAAAAATTTTGCCCACGCAAAACCTAGTTAGATCAATTGAAATTACTATAACACTACAGAATATATTTGTCAATAAGCTAACTGCAAATAACAAAAATTTCAGGTGTAGTAAATATTTATTAATTATAGTATAATTATATTACTGAAATGAAAAGACAATATATGAAAGAAAAATATGAAAAATGGACCAAAATCTTTATGGAGTCTTGGAAAAATCTAGACTATAAAAGCACATTAAACACACTAGATAACAATGTTGAATATTATGAAAACCCAATAGATAAACCTTGTAAAAATTTTGATGAGGTAGCAAATCTTTGGAATATAATAAAAGAAAATCAAAAGGATATAAGCTACACCTTCAAAATAATTTCATACAACAAAAATACTTGTATTATAAATTGGCAAATGACAAGAACTATGACAAAAGATGAAACAAAACAAGAAATAGACGGTATATTTCAAATATCACTAAACGATGATGGTAAATGTATTTATTTTAAACAATGGAGATATACTAAATAATACTTTAAGGAGAAGATATTAATGGAACGAAATATTATTGAAAATTGGTTACAAACATTAAAAGGTGCTTGGCTTACTAAGGATATTGAAAAAGCTACAGCACTTTTTAAGAAAACTACATTTTATCAAGAAACACTATTTTTAGAACCATTTACAGAATTTTCAAAAATAAAAAATGAATGTCAACATATAAAAAAGCAAGATATTAAAAAGATTGAATTCAAAATACTTGCCATATAAAATAATACAACGATTATAAATTGGCACTTTGAAAGAGATATAAAAATATTTGACGGAATTTATGAAATAAAATTTAATAATAACTTTGAGTGTATTTATTTTAAAAGCTGTGAAATGGATAAAGATAATAGCTAAAAGGAGAAATACAAAATGTATAATATAGAAAAGATGACAAATGATTTAAAAAACAATGTATCTTCCTTTAGATATAACCACAGTCTAATGGTTGCAGAGGAAGCTAAAAAGTTAGCAAAACATTATAAATTAGATAAGGAAAAAGCATATGTAACTGGATTAATACACGATATAGCAAAAGATTTTAGCTATGAAGAAATTGATAAATGGATAAAAGAATACAATTTATCTAAGGACTTATACTTAAAAATATATAAAGATATAATTCATGCTGATATAGGCTCTATTGTAGTAAAAAAATGGTACAACCTAGATAATGAAATATGTAACGCTATACTATATCATACAATAGGTAACATTAATATGACAAAATTTGATAAAATAATCTTCTTAGCAGATAAAATAGCTAGAAAAAATAGCAATGAATTTATAGAAGAATTAAAAATATTAACATATAAAAATCTAGATAAAGCACTAATATTCTATTTTAATGAACAAAAAGAAAAGCTTAAAGAAAGAAATCTAGAATTACATAAAAATTCTTTAGAGCTACTAAAACTATTAGAAAAGAATAATCAATAAAAAGAACAGGTACTAAATAATCTGCTCTTTTTGCTTCTCTAATCAATATCGACCCTATCACTATAAATAGGATGAGGCGAATCTTTAGCAACACCATTATTATAAACTAAAACAGAAACCACAACAATTACAAGTAAAAGTATAACCATTAAAGTAATCATCGTAGATAAGCTAAATCCTTTATTATTAACTTTCACAAACCACACCTCTTTCTATATATAAAACATCTATAATTATTCTAAACTATATATAATTTTTTGTAAAGAAAAAGGAATAGATAAACTATTCCATAAATTGGCTTTCTAATCTATTGATAGGTTCATCATCAACTAATTCTTTAGCAAGAGAATAATCAATATCCCTATAATCTTTAGTACCAGTTCCAGCAGGAATTAACTTACCAATAATTACATTTTCTTTTAATCCTTCTAGATGATCTGACTTACCTTTGATAGCAGCATCTGTAAGTATTCTTGTAGTCTCCTGGAATGATGCAGCTGATAAGAACGAATCAGTCTCAAGAGAAGCTTTGGTAATACCAAGAAGTATAGGTTTTCCAAGAGCAGGTTTCTTACCCTTAATAACCTCATCTTTATTTCCTTCTGTAAACTCATGAAAGTTAACAAGACTGCCTGGTAAAAATTTAGTATCTCCACTTTCAATTATTTTAATTCTAGAAATCATTCTACGAGCAATAATTTCAATATGCTTATCAGAAATATCAACACCTTGAGAACGATATGTATTTTGAACCTCTTTTAAGATATACTCTTGTGTTGTAATAGGATCTGTTACAGCAAGTAATTCCTTAGGGGAAATAGCTCCCTCTGTAAGTTTTTCTCCACATTTAACTTGAGTTCCCTCACTAACACTAAGCTTAGCACCATAATTAGTTATATGCTCTTTAGTTTCTAACTTATTAGTAATACTAATTTTATATTTTCCATGATCTTCTTTTATCTTAGAAACCTTTCCATCTATCTCAGCAATTGTAGCTTTTCCTTTAGGATTACGTGCCTCAAATAATTCTTGTACACGAGGAAGACCTTGAGTAATATCTTCTCCACCAGCAACTCCTCCAGTATGGAAAGTACGCATTGTAAGCTGTGTTCCTGGTTCTCCAATGGATTGTGCTGCCATTACACCAACAGCCTCTCCTACTTCAACTAAATTACCAGTAGCAAGATTACGTCCATAACATTTTTGACAAACACCATTTTGGACACCACAAGTTAGAATACTACGTATTTCAACTTCAGTAACACCAGCATCAATTATTTTATCAGCAATACTTTCAGTTATCATTTCAAGTTTATCAACTATTACATCCTTAGTTTCAGGATTAATAACTTTTTTATTAGCATAACGACCAACAATACGATCTCTTAACCCTTCAATAACAGTACCATTTTTTTCATTAGTAAAATCATAAACTATAACACCTTGATCGGTACCACAATCATCACATCTTACAATCATATCTTGAGATACATCTACTAAACGACGAGTAAGATATCCAGAATCAGCCGTTTTAAGCGCTGTATCAGCACTACCTTTACGAGCACTATGAGTAGATAAGAAGAACTCAGCAACAGATAATCCCTCTTTAAAGTTTGATAAAACTGGAATCTCTATAGGATCACCATTTGGTTTTTGCATAAGCCCACGCATACCAGCAACTTGTGTAAAGTTTGAAATATTACCACGAGCTTTAGAATGCATCATCATAAATATTGGATTATCAACTTCAGCTGTAGAAATTTGCTCAAGCTCTGCCTGAACCTTGTCTTTAACTCCATACCATACATCTAGTACTTTTAAATGACGTTCTTCATCAGTAATTAAACCACGTTTATATTGTTTATTAATTTTATCAACCATAGACTGACCTTCAGAAACATATTCATCTTTATGCTTACTAGTAACAACATCACTCATACTAACAGTAATACCTGCATAAGTAGAATATTTAAAGCCTAAATCCTTAAGCTTATCAAGCATCATAGATGTCTCTGTTGTTTTATAGCGTTTAAATACTTGAGCTATAATCTTTTCAAGAGCTCCTTTAGCAAAAGGCTTTACTAAAGGCATTTTACTTATTTCTTCAGGAATATTTTTTCCGCGTTCAATAAAATATTTACTAGGTATTATTTGTTGAATATTTAAGTCTGTTGGTTCATTAACATATGGAAATGAATCAGGTAAAATTTCATTAAACTTCAACTTTCCAGCAGTAGTTACTAAGAATTTATCCATAGCATCTTCTGAGAATAATTTATGTTTAAATGAATTTACTGGTAAAGCAATTCTAGTATGAAGAGTAATTTCACGTCTTTCATAAGCCATTAATGCTTCATTAGTATCTTTAAATAAACGTCCTTCACCATTTTCGCCAGCCTTCTCCATTGTTATATAATAATTACCAAGGACCATATCCTGAGAAGGAGTAACAATAGGATCACCACTCTTAGGATGCAAAATATTATTAGAACCTAACATCAAAATTCTAGCTTCACTCTGTGCTTCTTCACTAATAGGAACGTGTACTGCCATTTGATCTCCATCAAAGTCAGCATTAAAAGCTGGACAAACAAGTGGATGTAAACGAATTGCTTTTCCACCTACTAAGATAGGTTCAAATGCTTGTATACCTAATCTATGAAGAGTAGGAGCACGGTTTAATAATACTGGATGTTCTTTAATTACATCTTCAACAACATCCCAAACAAGAGGATCACGATTATCAATTAACCTCTTAGCAGCTTTAATATTGTGAGCAATATCTCTGTCAACTAACCCATTGATCACATGAGGCTTAAATAATTCTAGAGCCATCTCTTTAGGTATACCACATTGATACATCTTTAAACTTGGTCCAACAACGATAACAGAACGACCAGAATAATCTACACGCTTTCCAAGTAAATTTTGACGGAAACGCCCCTGTTTACCTTTTAACATACTAGAAAGTGACTTCAAGGCCCTATTTCCAGCACCTGTAACACTCCTTCCACGTCTACCATTATCAAATAATGCATCAACCGCTTCTTGTAACATACGTTTTTCATTTTGAATAATTATACCAGGTGCACCTAAATCTATTAATTTTTTAAGACGATTATTACGATTAATAACACGACGATATAAATCATTTAAATCACTTGTCGCAAAACGTCCACCATCAAGTTGTATCATAGGTCTTAAATCTGGTGGAATAACAGGAATACAATCAAGTATCATCCATTCAGGTCTTTGACCAGATAAATAGAAAGCATTTAATACATCAAGTCTTTTTAAAAGACGTATTCTCTTCTGCCCTTGAGCATTTTCAAGTTCCTTATTAATACTATCTATTTCAGAAGCTAAGTCCACACTTTTTAAAAGCTCCTTAATCGCTTCAGCTCCCATACCAACTTTAAAACCTGTACCATATTTCTCATAATAACTACGATACTCTTTTTCAGACAAAGTTTGTTTATTTTCAAGTGGAGCATTTCCCTTGTCAATAACAACATAACTTACAAAATATAATACTTCTTCTAAATCTCTTGGACTCATATCAAGGACAAGTCCCATACGAGAAGGAACACCTTTAAAGAACCAAATATGTGAAACAGGAGAAGCAAGTTCGATATGTCCCATACGTTCACGTCTAACTTTACTACGTGTTACTTCAACTCCACATCTATCACACACTATATTTTTATAACGTACTCTCTTATACTTTCCACAAGCACACTCAAAATCTTTACTAGGACCAAATATTTTTTCGCAAAATAATCCATCTCTTTCAGGTCTTAAAGTACGGTAATTAATAGTTTCAGGCTTCTTTACTTCACCATAACTCCACTCTCTAATTTTCTCAGGAGAAGCAATACCTATTTTTAAAGCCTTAATCTTATTTACTTCTATCATTAGAAATCTTCTCCTTCCTCTATTTCGATATCATCTATATTTCCATCAAACTCCAAATCATCTAAACTAGTATCATCATCATCTCCTTCTAGACCTGCGTGATTTTGATATAGAGGTCATTATGATTTCATAACCCGGATTCAAGGAAAATTTTGCAGATGATAAAGA
>CATKYP010000010.1 GCA_949840855.1 uncultured Bacilli bacterium
AAAATATTAAAATTTGTCTATAAGATGTTTTTTGGTTGAAATTCGATATTTTTTTTAGTAAAAAACCTAAACTTAAATATATCCTTTCTTTTATTTTTTAAAATTTTTGATATAATATGTTCCGACACTGTGGACTTTTTTGACTCACCTTATAGCTTTGACTATTCTACAAGAGACTAATGCCACAGTTTTATTTTTAATTGGTTATAAGTTGGATAAAGCTTTGACTTTTTATCTCCAACAAGGTTACAAGAAGTAAAACTACGTGGAACACATGTGTCAAAAATTTTATTTTAGATTGGAGTTGATTTTTTATGTTTTATATCGGTTTCGATATAGCTAAAGAAAATCATTATGCATCTATTGCTGATTCAAATGGCGAAGTAATTCAAGAAGCATTTTTAGTTAAAAATTCTATTAATGGTTTTAACTATTTTATGGACGAGTTAAAGGAAAATAAAGTTAATATTTCTGACTGTTTAGTTGGTATGGAATCTACTGGTCATTATGGAGAAAATTTAATTCAATTTCTTCATAACAAAGGTTTCAATATTGCCATTATAAATCCCATCCAAACTGATGCTCTAAGAAATAGTAATATCAGAAAAACTAAAACTGATAAAATTGATACTTATTTAATTATTCAATCCCTTATGTTAAAACACTAATACTCCTTTTGTTTCTAAGGATATTAAGATTTTAGAACTTAGAAGTTTATGCAGACATAGAGATGATGTTCTTAAATATCGTTCAAAATTAAAAGTTCGTTTAGTTGCCTTTGTTGATCAACTTTTCCCTGAATTGAATTTGATTTTTAATTCCATTCATCTTAAAAGTTGTTATGCATTACTATCTACTTATCCCAACCCTAAAGATATTGCTTCTACTCGTGTTGATGCTATTGCTAATCTTTTAGCTAAAGCTTCTAAAGGTCATTTTTCTTTAGAAAAAGCTCAAAAATTAAAAGAACTAGCTAAATCTTCTATTGGGGTCAACAACTCCTCACTTTCAATTCAAATTAAACATTCTCTTAGGCAAATTGAATTATTGGATGACCAAATTAGGAAATTGATTTAAAAATCAAAGAGATTATGAATGAGTTAAATTCTGTCATTTTAACTATTCCTGGTATTTCTTATACCTTAGGTTCTATCATCCTAAGTGAGATTGGCAACATAGATAAATTTGCTAGTCCTACTAAACTTCTTGCATTTGAAGGGTTAGACCCATCTGTCAAACAATCTGGTAATTTTAATGCCACTATTATTAAAATGTCCAAACGCGGTTCTAAACTTCTTCGCTATGCAATGTTGCGAGCTTCTGGATTAATTATCTGGAATTCAGAAACTTACAACGCTTATTATAACAGAAAATTAGCTCAAGGTAAAACACATAATAATGTTGTTTGTCATGTAGCACACAAGCTCACTCGAGTTATATTTCATATGCTTAAAGAAAATATTGAATTCAAAGAACAATTAGAAAATTAATTTTATGCCGAGAAAACTTTTTACAAGTAAAGAAACATTTGATACTAGCACCAGAGTTTAATTATTAATTTTCACTTTTTGAAAATTGATAATCATTAAAATGTTTCTGCTTGTCAAAAGGAAATTGGAATAAATTTAATTTTCACACTTGATCGAATTTTTAAAAAATTATTGACGTTCGGTCTTTTCGTCGTGCCAACTTTTACTATTTCATATATATTTCAAAAATGTTTCAATTTTCTATTGACGCATTATAGTTGGTCTCCTATAAATATTATCAGTTATTATTCGATATAACTTATGTATTTTTTTAAGATATTACTAAAGTTTATTCTAATATGACATAGTTCTTGTTCTATGATATGGCTTTTTATTAATATTCTTATCTTGACCTAAATGCCACAAAATATCATTAATTTCTATAGCTGATATTTTATTATTAAGTTCTTCTTTTATCATATTGATTACAACAATCATACTAGCTCTAATTTCTATTTCATATTTTGAATTTTCAACAAGTATCTTTTTATTATCTATCAAATTAGATAGCTCTTCACTATATTCAGTTAATCCTATGTTTCTTAATACTTGTGGAATTTTATAATCAGCGCAACCTACTAAATGAGAACAATCAATCTTCTTTTCCTCTTTAATTTTACGCATATTTAAAATATCTGAGGTTAATAATTGTGCTAATTTATAAAAATATATTGTTTTTCCATTATACTCTCTTCTGTCATTAAAACTTGGAAAACATCTTATTATTACATCAAAAAGTTCTATATCACTATCAATATTTTTAATGTAAAGAAAAAAGTTACCATTCATTTTTTTATTTATTATACTACTAACTTCCTGTAATGTTTTATATCTTTCTTTTAGTAATGGAATATCTATATTACCTTTTAAAGAATTACTAAACTCTTTATATGTTATTTTTTCAAAATTCAAATGTTCTTTTTCTTCTCTTAATCTTAAAAGACAACACATAAGTGCAAAAGCTCCATCAATTTTTTTATTATCATACTCGATAGTCCATTTAGGTTCTCCCCAAAATGAGCAATCAATAGAATCAAAAATTATTAAGAAATTAATTATTTCATCAATATTTAGATCTAGTAAACCAAAATAATTATTTGATAACCAATGATTATTCTTTTCTATTTTTAAGTTATTTGCAAACTGTCTTATTGCCTCTTTATTTATTTTTATAAACTCTAAATCATTGCAAATATATTTACTGGATTCTAAAATATTTTCTAACATATTGTTTTCTCTCAAAGTTTTAAAACCATTTCTACTCCATAGCCAAAGAGGTGTGTGTATATCGATAGGTTTATATTTAGTATTTTTTAATAAATTTTGCCATCTTCCTATTACTATTTTTTGAACGTTATTAGAGTTAAATTCAGTTTCAGTTATAAGACCTAATTTTAGACTTGATTTACAAATATGAGTATCTGGTGCAACCGTTAAATCTTCCATATTTATATATATTCTATCTGTATATTCATAAATTACATATAACCAGTAATTACATATTTTAGTTCCAGATAAATAAGGAAATAATTTTTTATTTTCCTTTTGAATAAAATTTCTTATCTTGTTAACATCATTACCGAATATATTAAATAGTTTTCTAATATCACCATCAAATAATTCAACAAATGTCTTACAAAGTTGTATCCATATTTCTGTTTGTTTATACTTTTGCATAGCTAATTTATACTTTGTAAGAGCATATTGTACTTCTTCAAAAGTTCTACTTAAACACTCTTTAGGAACAAATACAAATCTTGTTTCAGCATCATTATAAGTTTTTAGAGCATCTTGCCATAACATATATGAGTTTCTTTGATAATTAAGAGCCATTGGTAATGTAAAGTATAAATAATTTGCTAAAATATCCTTTTTTAAATGTGGATTACAATCTTCTGGCATTATCTCCCCACCAAGTTCACCTTTTTTATACATATTTATAAGTAGTTCAACATCTCTTAAAATTTTAATTTGATTCATATTTATCACCTATATAGAGAGTATAACATACTTTTTTATATTTAATTTATATTATTTTGCTTTGATTTTTACATTTTGCTCTTCATAAGAATAAAGATTTTCTTCTAATATTGACATACAAGATTCAGCATATGCTACTGCCATTTCTTTTTCTTTCCAATTAGTCCAACCATTATATGTTCCAAATATTTCTTTTGGATCATAATTATCTAATGTATAACCATATATATTCATTATTTTATTTATTAAGTAAGCTGATGCTTCAATGCTTTTATATGGATTATATAACAAATCATCTTCTGTAAAACCTAATTCTCTATTTATAGATTCTAAATTCCATCTTACATTTATTTGATATTGTCCATAATCTCCAGTATATGACTTCACACCATTTGTATTCCATTGACCTCCAGATTCCTGATGTCCTATAGTAGTCATTATATCAAAAGGTACTCCATACTCTTGCCCTATTCTATATATAGAGTCTTTCAACTCATCATAGGTAAATACTCGATTAGTATATACTTCATTTTCTTCTACTAACATTTTATTATCTATTAATATATCATTTTGCAATTTTTCTGTTTTACTCACCTGGCTGTCAATTTTACTATCTATAGAGCTATTATCTTTTAGATATTCTTCCTCTATATATTCTGTATGTCCTGTCATTGCTGGTGCAACTATATTTACTATATCTGTTTTTATTTGATTATAATTTGTTTCTGATTCATCATTTATATTTATTTCATTGTCTGAAATTATGGTATCTTCTAACTTAATATTATTTTTATTAGCTAAAGTTAGAGCTATTAGTAATGCATAAAATTTAGATACGTGTGTAATTTTTGTTATATTTTTCATATTATATCCCCCTTTTAAATCTTGCTCATTATATCACGAAAATGAAAAAAAGTAAATATTTTATGCTAATTTATAAAAAATATGTTATAATTAGTTTGTATTTATTAAAAATTATGTATAAAAATAGAAATGCGAGAGTGGCGGAATGGTAGACGCGATGGTCTCAAACACCATTAGTAGTGATACTGTGTGAGTTCAAGTCTCATCTCTCGCACCAGAGAAGAATCTGCTCGAACTTTTATAGTTTTGGGCTTAATGATAAATATCAATTCTAGAAATGGAATTGATTTTTTGTTTTGTAAGAAAGTGAGGATATTCTTAAAATGGTAACAATAAAGAATGAAAAAATCGAAATGGAAGAAGCACTAAAAAATAAGATTGAGTTTATTTGTGGTTTTTGTGGTACTACACCTATTATTTATAATGGAAATATAAAAATGATAGAACACACAAATTTGCAATATGTAGAGCCCCATAGAATTATTATTAAAGGTATTACATTTCTAGCATTTAACTATGAAAATACTCTTTATATAGAAAATTTAAGTAATGCTATTCCACTAAATGATTTAGAACAATATATTAAAGCAATATAAATTAATTAAAAATTATCAATTCCTTTTCTACTATTTACCTATGTGTTAAACAAAGAAAAAGAAATTGCACAAATTTTGCATACTTTTTGCCACTTTTTTGCACGAAATTTGCAATAATTTTGCCTAGACATTGCATATTTGCTCTGATAATATGGTAATGTAATCGTTATAAATACGATTTAGTGTACGCTTAACCGATTTAGTTTACTATTTAAAGTCAATTTAGTTTACTATTCGACTACTAAAAAAATACAATTTAGTTTATTGTTTAAAGCTAGTCAAGATGATATTATGGTATTGTAGTGAAATTGGTATGGATTTTAAGGATATTAGGAAGATTTTGGGAAGATAAACTACCAGACAAAGTATCAGACAAATTACCAGTAAAACTACCATATTTTTGGGTATTGACAGTACAAATAGTAGTGCTAAAATAATGTATGCTAGGAATAAAGTATAGCAAAATGTATTAATCTTTTAATTGATTTGTTTAACACAAGGGAAAAACTCTTGTGTTTTTTGCTATTAAAAGAAAAAATGAAAGGAATGTGATATTTATGAATGAAGAAAAGAAAATTTGTGGCATCTATACTCGTGTGCCGTTGTAATACATAGGCAGACACGTTATCTTCTTTTTCTTCAAGTTCTTGTTTAGTGATTGTAAATCCATATTTACCAAAGGATGTGCCAATATCAAGTTTTCCATTAGGTAGATTTTCATTGATTAATTTACCAGTTTTAAGAATAAATTTAATCTTGTAAAAATCTTCTTCTCCATTTTCTGATTTTTCGCCAATAATAATTTTATCTACTAGACTATTAAACACTTCTTCATTGAATTTGGTAAGACCTTTATATTGTTTTAAGGTATTAGAAATTTTACCAATTTGTTCTAGTTTTTGTTTTCTAGTAAGTTCTATATTTTCAGTATCTTTTAGTTGTTGTTCATACTCTTTTATTTTGTCAGTAATTTCCTTATTCTTCTGATTTAAGATTTCTTTTGAAATAGAATTATCTAATTGTAAATCAATTAGATTAGATAATTTATTTTCAAGTTTGGATATTTCTTCTTGTATCTTCTTTTGATTGTGATTATCTTGATTTTCATTGATAACTTCATTTACTTTTTTCATAAATGCACTGATATATTTATCACTATCTTGAAATAATTTGTTATAAGCAAGTACAAATATTTCTTCTAATTTTTCTTGTTTATAATGAATTAAGTTAGAGCAATCAATTTTATTTCTATGACTTCTACATATCCAATAGGCAACTTCTTTACCATTGCTTCTGATTTTATAGGAACGTCTGATAAATCTCTCTCCACATATTCCACAAAAGATTTTACTACTAAAAGCATACTTTCTACTGAATTTATCTCTATTTCCATCTGGTTTAATGATTTTACTTCTGATAGTTAGTATTTCTTGACATTTGTCCCATAATTCACGAGAGATAATCGGTTTGTGATGATTAGTTGTAAAATATTGTTCCCTTTCTCCATAATTTACTTTCTTTTTATGAGTTAAAACATTTTCTGTATAATACTTTCCTGTTTTTAAATCTCCAACATATTTTTCATTGATGATTATTCTTCTGACTGATGCATGACACCATTTTAAATTAGATGGACTAGGTATTCCTAGATTATTTAAGTTAAGAGCTATTGTTCTAAAACCTACACCTTTGGCATATTCTTCAAAAATATAAGTAACAATATCTTTATTGCTTTCATCAGGTATTATGATATCTTTTTCTTTGTCATATAAATATCCAAATGGAGCATACTTACCAACCAATTCTCCACGTTTCATTTTCATTCTTACTCCAGCTTTGACATTTTCTGATATTGATTCACTTTCTGCTTGAGCAAAGGCACTATATAAAGTTAAGAATAATTCGTTAGATAAACCTAGTGTGTGAATGTTTTCTTTCTCAAAGAAGACATCGACATTATGTTCCCTTAATAATCTTACACAGTTTAAAGTATCAACAGTATTACGAGCAAATCTTGAAATAGACTTTGCTAGTATCAAATCAATCTTACCATTTAAAGCATCACTCATCATATGATTAAATTGTTCTCGTTTTTTAGTCTGTGTACCAGTTATACCTTCATCAGCATATATTCCTACAAATTCCCAGTTAGGATTTTCTTCAATCATATTTTTATAATGGATTCGTTGTGAGTCATAACTTGTTTTCTGATCCTCGTTATCTGTAGAAACTCTACAATAAGCACAAGCCTTGATAAGTTTTCTTTCTAAAGTTTTCTTTAAGCACATAGTTTTAGAAGTTGGTGCTATTACTTCAACTTTATTATTCATTTATTCCTTTCCATAATTGTTGAATAATAGCATATTTCAAATATTTTTTATTACGCAAAACTATATTCTGAATTGTTTAATTTGTTATATTTTGCGTGATTTTTTTCAATTTTAGTTTTAATTTTTTTGTATTCGTTATTATCAATTAAACTATTATCTTTGATAAATTCTAGCATAGCAATTTCTACTACATATGATTTTAAATGTTCTAATTTTTTATCACTTCTTTCTTGCATAAATTATTACCCCCTTTAAATTCTTAAACAATTCATATCATAGTTATGCACCAACTCTCTTCAAGTAATCTTAAAAAAATTATAACGCGCTCATCTTGTTTTTACAGCCCCACAAACAAAAAAGATAACTAAATCATAGCTATCAAAATCGTAAAAATATGAAAAATAATAGTCATACTTATGACCAAAGTTATGGCCATTAAAAACACATTTTTTCAAAAATAATCACAACAAAATAAAAGCAGGATAAACCTGTTTACAAACAACTAGCCAGTGGCTAGTTTTCCCTTATTTCATAAGACGTTAGAGAAAACACAAGTGTTTACATTTTTAATGTTTGTTATACAATAGTTAACTTTGTCTTTTTTAGAAACCCTTATAAATAAAGACTTTTCAAAAAGTGTTTAACAATTGTACACACTTTTTTTATGTAAATTTTCTAAAATTTCGGCCATAATTTTTAGAATTTTTAATGATTTTATGGCCATAAGTATGGCCATAGATTAGAAGAAAAATACTGATGAAAATATAGAGATTTGAATATGAAAAAAGCACTACTTACAATAAAAGTAGCACCATTAGATACAATTATTTCATATTCTACTATATTGTATCACGCAGATTTTTATAGTCAATAAGGATAAAATGTCTGATATTTTGTTGATAAGAATATTGCTTTAAATTTTGATTTAGTTTGATTTTATAGGCATTTATTAACCTAGATATTTGTATAACTTTTTAACTTTCTACTGATATATTTACTTTTTTTACACCCTTTTTATAACATAAAGATACAAAACCTCCTCTCTTTATGTTATAATATTTAGCACAAGGGAGGTTTTAAAATGAGTGAAATATATTCAAAGGCTGATGATTGTCTTGAACTAGCAAGATATTTAAAGAACAAAATGGGGAGTAAAATTGATTTTTACGGAAGCATACATCAAGAGGTAATTAGTGGATCGTATTTTTCTGACTTTGAGAGTAAATATTATCATCCATATGGAGATGGACTATCATTTTATTATAAATTTTGTAAAGAAGGATTTTTAAGAATTGGAATTGGTTCATTTTGCTCACGTAATAATTCAGTAGGTGAAAAATTGGCAGCTTTAAGTAATTTTTATGAAGTGTTAAGTGAACAATATGGTGAACCAACTGTGTTTTACACAACAAAAGATGATGATGAAAGAACTTTATCATTACAATGGTCTTTTGTTAATAAAGAAGAAGACATACAAAACTTTATGAATGGAAGTTATTTTGATGATGCCGAAATAGATGAACTAATTGTATTTGGTAAGCCAAGAACACAAATGAATGGTTACCAATTAAGTGATACTACAAGAAAATTGATAGCAAAACAAATTGGTGTTCCCTTTGAATTGATTAGTTTAGTTGATGAAAATATAGAAGATTTTGTCAAATATAAAACTGGAAAAGAAATTGGTATTCCAGAGGGAGCAAAAATTGATGGTGTTCCAGTAAGATCATATCAAAAGAAAATATCTTCAAGAACAATGTTTGAAAAAAAATAAAGAAATTAGTTAATTAAATTCTAATTTCTTTTTCTATTCAACAATTATTTATTTTAATTTGAACTATGCTATTTTAAAGCCCTAATGATAAATTTATATCTAATTTATCAATATGGACTTTTTCTTGTTTTATTTGTGTACCAATAGTGATATTAGTATTTATTTTGTAATCAAAATTGATGATATCAAGTGTTTTAAAATAATACGGTATATGTGTTCCGTAAGAGTGAGCACAGAAGATCAAGCTCGTGAGGGATTTAGTTTGCCAGAGCAAAAAGAAAGATTAGAAGCAATGTGTAAATACAAAGGATATGAGATTTATGATTATTATGAAGATGCAGGAATCAGTGCCAAAACTGGAAATAAAAGACCAGAATTTGATAGAATGTTAGATGATATAAAGAGAAAAAAGATTAATACAATTGTTACTTTAAAACTAGATAGATTAACTCGTAGTGTTTATGATTGGGAAAACATTATGAAATTTTTAGAGAGAAACCATGCTTACCTAGATTGTGCAAATGATGAAATCAATACCACGAATGCGAATGGCAAGTTAGTATCAAGACTTCTTATGAGTGTTTCTCAAAACGAAATCGAAAGGACAAGCGAAAGAACTAAAATAGGACTTGCTGGAGCAATCAAAAATGGCAATATTCCCAATCAAACACCCTTAGGATTTAAAAGAGATGGCAAAAAATTAGTGCCTAACCCACTAACTAAAGATATTATTGTAAGAATGTATCAACTCTACTTTGAAGGCAATAGTTATCAAAAAATTGCCAATATCTTTAATGAAGAAAATGTGGCTAATAAAAAATGGCGAGATAATACGATTTTAGAAATGATTGAAAATCCACTATATAAAGGCGATTTTATTCATGGAAAGAAAACAAATAACCCTATCTATTATGAAAATGTAGTTGAACCAATTGTTAGTAAAGAAATGTGGGATAGTTGCCAAGTGCAAAAGAAAAAGAATTCTAGAAACTATATGAGAAACAAAGAATATCTCTTTTTACAAAAATTAAAATGTCCTAAGTGTGGAAGAATTATGGGTGGTAAAGCAACTTATAAAAAGAAAAACGATACTACCTATTATTACTATGGTTGTGAGAAATGCAAAAATAATATCAAAGAAGATAAAATTGAAGAGTCTATACTCCATTTATTAAGTGATATTTTAGAATATGATTCCGTCGTGAATGAGTTTTTCTTACCAATGTTAAAAACAAAATTAGAAAACCCTAAAGTAGAATTATCCAAAGAATTAAAAGTACAAGAAATGAAAAAAGAACGAGTTAGAAATGCTTATATCAATAATGCTTTTACTTTAGAAGAATATAAAAAAGAAATAGAAATTATTGAAAATAATATCAAAACATTAGAACGAAAAATATTGGAAACTGATCAAGTTGAAGATTTAAAATTTACCAAAGAAGATATTTTAATTAAACGAGATATTGATTTTATTAATAAAATCAAATTACCTAATTTGTATAACCAAATTGTAATTACTTGGAATGATTTAACAAGAGAAGAAAAATCAAAAATCATAATGAACTATATAGAAAACATAACTTTAAAATTAGATATTGAAGGAAATTATGTTGTAGATAATCTTAATTTTAGAAATACCTTCTATAAAGATTTTAAAGAATTATTTGAAGAGGGATATATTGATTGGAAGATACCTAAAGTTGATGTAGATGGTATTGGTTATGTAAGATATTCAAATTATCTACCAGAAGAAAAAGTATGTGAACATATAATGCGATTAAGAGAATATTATGATGTTTATTACTATGAAGGTGTCTTTGATTTTGAAACAAAAAGATTTGATTCAAAAAAATATGATGATGCTGAAGTGGTAAGAATCTTCCCATTAGAAAAATTAGACAAAACAAAAACAATAATCAGTATGGGAATGATTGGAGTATCAAAAGATAATGAAACTCGTGTAGAAAATGAGGAAGAATTGTTTGATACAATTCCACCAGATAATATAACAAGTAATGAGTATATTATTGCTAGTCAAGGACAACAATGTTGCTCGTGAAATCCTTGACTAGCAAAAGTAAGAGAAATAATGGAATTAGTTTAAAACAAAAAAGTTTGCTTTTCTTGTTTTGAACTTACCTATCAATAGAGAATTTTGTTAACTTTTTTAAAAAGTTAGACTTGCTTATGTAGTTTTATTCCATTACGAAGTTTTGGAATATTACGAAAGAAAGCAAGAACGGATTCTAAGGTGTTAAACCTTAGCCCCCATATCTTGTTGGTTACGACAAGATATATAGGGGGTTATGAATTTTGACAATGGACTTAAAGTCCTTACAAAATAAGAAAGGAAATGATGAAAATATGATATTTAAAAAGAAAAAAGAATTTAGAAATTTACAATATGGAAAGTGTTATCTACTTAATAAAAAGAAAGATTATTATTTAGTTTATGTAAGTGATTATTTTATGCACTATGTTGTTTGTAATTATATGGACAGTATGAGTACTATGATGAATCAAGAATTTTTTGAAGATTTAAAAAGTGCTAAAAGATATTTTAAAGAAAAAACTAGAGGTAGAAAATGATAGAGAGTGAGATTGGATTATCTTACTCTTTTCATTTGGGTAATGATAAAAATAAAACAAAGAAAGCAAGACAATCAGCAAAGAATAATGCAAGTAATACCACCTCTTTTAGTAATAATGCGATTCAAAATATTAAACAACTTGGAAAAGTTAATCATCACAATCTACGAAAATATGATAACAATCAGGAACTAATAAAAACTATAAAAGGCACTAATGATATTGTTAATGATGTAAAGGATTTATATAAATTAGAATTTGAAAATACAAGAATAGAATACAATAATAAACAAACAAGAGAGGATAGAAAAATCAAAGATTATTTCTATAAAATTAGTGATGATACCAAACACGATCTTGCTTGTGAGATTATTATTGAACTTGGAGATATGCATTTTTGGGAAAATAAATCACAAGAAGAAAAATATAAAATGATTGAAGTATTTACTGAACAAGTACAAGATTTAGAAAATATTGTTCCAGAATTTAAAGTAGCAAATGCAACTATTCATTTTGATGAATCTAGTCCACACTTGCATATTGTAGGAATTGCCATTAAAGATAAGTGTAAAACTGGTATGACAAAACAAGTTGGTAAAACAACTGTATTTACCAAAGAATCATTAAAAGTAATTCAAGATAAAATGCGAGAATGTTGTATCAAATCATACAATAATATCTATGGTCTTAATGAAAAATTGAAAGAAAAACAAAAAGGAAGAAATAAGGATATATCATCAAAAGATATGGAAGTTTTTAATGAAGAAAAAAATAAATTACGAGAAAATATTGATGAACTAAAAAATGAAGTAAAGAATTTAGAAGATACTAAAAATGATATATCTAATGAAGTAGATAATTTATCTAGTGAAAAAGAATCTATCACCCAAGAAATAGACAAAAAGAAATCATTAAATAGAAAAGTAATTTTGAAAGATAAAGCAACTTTACTCAAAGAAAATGAAGAATTACGAGAGAAATTAAGTTACGAAAAAAATCAACACTATCTATATGAAAACTGGTATAACGATTTAAAAGATAAAACCGATTATTTGATAGATAATATAAAGAAAGTTATTGATAAAGTTCCAACATTCATTAAAACTATTGTTAATAAATTATTTGGTAGTCAAAGTATGAATTTAAAATTTTTTATTCAACAATATGATGAAGATTATAAAATGAAGCAAGAAAAAGAAAGACTAAAAAAACTTAATATATTTAGAAAAAAGCAAAAAGATATTACTCCTATTGAAAACAATATTGATTATCAGTATAAGGAAAATAAAAAAAACAAAGATGATTTTGATATAAGTAGATAGTAAATAAGGTAAAAATACTGT
>CATKYP010000011.1 GCA_949840855.1 uncultured Bacilli bacterium
ATTCATATTTATAGAAATTATTAAAATCAAATTTATCAGACATTACTATTACTTTTAATTCGTAATTATTTAGTATATTTACTGGTTTAGTCATTGTTGCTATTCTCCTTTAATTTTTTTATTTTATTTTGTATTTCATCAACTTTTAGCATATGGTTTGGTGTAAATCTGTACTCAAGCCACATTTCTAACCCATCAAGTATTTTTTTTGACTTATCAACATATACAACTTTGTTAAGTTGTTTTAGTTGTTGGTTTTCTTTTTCTAAATTGTCTATATACTCTAAGACATCATAATTAGAGGTTTTTTCTTTAAATTCTTTAATATTATTTTCACTCATCTAACTAACCTCGCTTTCTTCTAAGATAAATTCTCTTATAAACCTATTTGCATATTGTGGATGTATCATACTTCTTTCTGTTGCATTATTTGCTCCACCATCTTTTACTAAGGCTGTGATTCTTTTTTTCTCAACTAATTCTAATGGTTCAAATATGAGATTGTTTTGTGGCTCACAATTGATAAACCAATATTGAGTAGGTTTTTCGTAGTAATCCCCTCTTTTTGTTCTGTCATTATCCAAAATTGTATAAGGAATGGCCCAATATTTAACTAAATAATGTGTTGTACTGTAAGGATTTTCGATAATTAAAGCTATATTTTTTCTAATACATACTATTGCTAATTTAGTAACTAATTCATATAGATTCGATAGTTCTTTATGTAGTTTCAAATCATATTCAAGTTTTTGCTCATTATTCCATTTTTTCAATGATTTCATCGTTCCCCTAAAACAAAGTTGAATTTGATTTTCAAATCGAATACAAGGAAAGAAAGCTATTATCATATCATCTGTTGTTATAGTGTCAAAAACACTTTTTTCATTAACATAAGCTTTTTCTATCTCATCAAACAAATCTATTACATAATCAGTTTCGTTAAAATCATTTTTTATGTCATAATCATAGGCTTTGTAACCTAGTTTTTTAAATTCATTTTTAAATGTTCCGCTTTGTTCAAAAAGGCAATGAAATCTTCTCACTTCAATACCTCTTTATATCTCAAACAGCTTTTATCATTGTAAAATTCGTTTAACGGTAGATTGTAACATCTCTCTTGATTTTTCTTATCTACCCTAATAAATATCAATATTGTAAATAGTAATATAGTCATTGCAGCTATTATTACTATTATTATCTTTAATTCTTTACTCATAAATAATTCCTCCCATATCTTTTAATAAAGTCTTCTATTGTTTTGTTATAATATTCTAACCAAGCTTTCTCTGCTATTTTTTTTAAATACAAATCAAATGTTCTGTCAAAATGAACTCCCTTTTTGCTCATATTGTGCATTTCTGGCCTTAGAAAGATAATCAAGCCATCTTCAATACTTAATTGCCTATTTCTAGTTCCAAAAAATACCTCGTGACGATGTGAATATATTAATGTTCTCTTTGTACTGTAATTAGGATTTTTAGGCATTATACAGAATTCTTCTTTACTCATCTCATACCACCTATAAAAGTATCCTTATAAATACTATCTTGTATTTGTTTTATAATATCGTCCTTGTATACTGCTACTTCTGTATCTTTAGGAAGATGAATTGTAATAGTTTCTCTTTTTAAATCAGGCATAGCTTGTTGAGTAATATCTTTACTCGCTTTATTTATTTGTGCTTGCAATACTCCTACCAAAGTAATTTTTCTTTTCTTTATTTCTTGGTAAACTTCTTCTGGTAATATCCAAGTTCCATATGTATATAAAGTACAGTTTCTTTTTGCTTTTATCCCCTTTTTTAGTTCTTCTAAATTTCTAAATGGGCGTTCTACTGTTCCTCTCATTTATTCACCTCTATTCATTAATAAATCCATTTTTATATTCTTCTTTACCTTGACGCCAAACGACTCTTGAAAATTCGTGCATAGTCATTAAAATTCTATATTTGTGATATGCCCATTTTTCAAACGACGTCTTTTTTTCATCTATTAAAGTGCAATACTTAGCACTATTTAACATAATTTCATTCCATCTATCAGACAGAAGTAAGCATTGTACTGCTAAATTGTATGCCACTTCTATATCTTCAGAATTTAATCGTTTATATGTATCTAAGGTATCGTTATATTGTTTTATATCTTCTTGTAGTTGCTCTAACATTATTCACTTGTCATCTTTCTGAAGTTTTGTATTATATGTAATGATAATGTCATATAATCTTCTATTTGACCTTCTGTCGGATAATCTTCATCCCAACTTTGTATCGATTGTAAAGTATCACATCCGGAACAACTACCATAATAATTACTTGTATAAATATAATCTTCTACTGATGGTTGATAGCAATCTATGTGTGTAATAAATATTTGAGTTCCTTGATAATCTCCATCATCGATAACTAACAAGTTTTTAAAATCATAATTTTTATAATCAACATCTGTGTTAATTATAATTTCTATAATCTTTTTTACGATTAATGTATAAGTGTTATATTCCTCTTGTTTATGTTCTCTAAAATAATCTTCTAATTCATTTTTATGATTATTCCATTTTTCTATAAATTCTTTTATCATAAATTTTAATCCCTTTCTTTATGCTCGTGCATAAATTGATACACACTATTTAATCCCATATTTTCAAGCAACCAGTTTGTTGCATATTCTTTTGATAAATGAGTTCTTTTAACTCTACTTTCGTAATAATCATTGTAAGCTCTTTGATGTAATTCTTCTTCATTTTCATAATTGCCTTCTATTAAATAAACATCATATTCTAAAGCCTTGATACCTTCCAATGTATAAGTATCTGTTGCATAGATTAATTTCTCATTATTCATAAATACTCTTAGTCCCATATTTTCTACATCGTGATATAACTTAATAGGACTTATTTTAAACATTTCATAATCGTATAATTGCTTAGGCTCTATCACATCAATATTCTGCTTTCTAACACCTATTTTTACTAAATCATTTACTAGATAGCTCCCTACTGCAAATCGCAATGTTGGTCTGTTCTTTGCTAACAATCTAACTGTTCTTTTATTAAAATGGTCCTGATGTATATGTGAGATGAAAACTAATTTTAAATTTTTGATATAAGGAATTAGCTTTTTATAGCTAATTCCACAGTCAATTGCAATGATGTCATTTACTATTGTGCAATTTCCGTCAGATCCACTATTAATTATTGAGTAACGCATTCATATCTACCTGTTTAGCCTCTGTTTTTTCAATAGTTTGTGTTTCTGTAACATCCTCTTGTTCTATAATTTCAGCATTGTAAATAGTATTATCATTTTCTATATATCCTTGTGAGTCAATAGTATTTACTGATACCTCATCACTATTTACTGCACCAAATTGTACTGAATTTAATTTATTTCCGAATAACGTTAGTAGGTTCTTTGCAAGTTCCTTTACTGTTTTTGTATTGACCATTTTTAAACTTTGAGAATTCCAAGGACTAAATTCAGACTTCCCACTCGGAGAAGTATTTTTAATTTTATCTAGGTCATTTTTTGTTAAAAATACAGTTGATTCAAAACCATTTGCAAATTTAATATAAGCATAACTTCCTATTACATTTTCATAATCTTGATACCTTTCACCCACAAATTCGTGACTTAAATCTCCTGTTACAGGATTAAATGAATATTTATCATTTGTTGTAATAACATTACTATTGAATTTAACTATTTCTCCAGGCTTAATCATATCTAGTATTTTAAAATACCCCTCTTTTTTTCGACAAATTGTAGGCTTTCCTTTAAAAGGTACTATGTCATAGTCAATACCTGCTTCTAAACCTAACATTGCCTCTTTTAATACGCCATAAAGCATTTGTAACTTTCCATTGTTATCAAGCTTCATTAAATCTTGCCTATTAGAAATATAAAATCCTGCACTTGTTTTAATTCTATCTATTGTAGTACTTTTTGGAAGTAATGCTATATTTTGCATTAATACTTTTTCTACACCTAGTTCAACACCCGCCTTATTTGTGATTTCTACTAAATTATTATTTTGTTGCTGTGTTAATTGTTGTTTATTATTTGCATTGTTCATAATCGATACCCTCCTCTACCATAAAATTAACTAATTTTTTCATTTTGCTTAGTAAACAAGTAGTTTTAAATGTTGCTGTCACCAATTCATCAGCTTGTCCATTTTGCGGTCCATTTTCTTGTCCAACATTGCTATCCACAATTTTTGGAGCTTTTAGCACTTCATCAATCTTGTTTAACATAGCTTCATCATTTAGTTTTTGCTCTTCTTTTGTTTCTTTTTCTTCTTTTATCTTATCTAATTCTTTATGTCTATCTGTAACTTCTGTAATAGCTTTAGTTACATCTAAATGTTTTTTGTAATCGACTAATATCTCATCATAGTATTTTTGCATTTTTATTAGTTTAATGTCATCTACTCGTTTATCGATGTATTCTGTAATTGTATCTTTTGTTTTCTTAGTTAAAGCTCCTTTTTCTGTAGCCAATCCTAAAGTTATCTTTAAATTTAAGTTGTCAAAAGTTACAAAATCAATATTCTTGCTTAAAGCATATTCACAAAAATAACTTTCACATTGTTCTTTAATATTTTCTTTCTGCTTATCTTCTATAAATACTATTTTCTTATCTAAAATTTCTAAAGCATTGATGATTTTATCTTTGATATTATTATTAAATTTTTCTTCTATACAATTGTATGGCTTTAAAATTATATTTTTTATTTCTTTTCTTTTATTTTCTAAGACTGTTAAGGTATTATTCACTAAAGCTCTTTTTTCTTTTACATCTTGCTTATTTTTTTCGGTACATTCTATATCGTCTATTCCTTTTAACTGATTATCCAAATATATACCGATTTTTTCTAAATCTTCATAAACTTTTGGCAACTGTTCTACTTTTAAAATTTCGTTTATATTTAATTCTTTGCTATTCATCTTTCTTACTCTCCTTTACTACTTTAATAGAATATCCTAAAGCTTCTTCTATCTCTTTAACGGTCATTTCTTTCGCTTCTTTTTCAGACTCTACTATTTCATATTCGTCGATTATTAATCCGTTTTCCCAGTAAACCAAGCTAGCTGGTGATAATATGTGCTTATTAATATAATGACTTTTAATTCTTAAATTACTATTGCCCTCTATGTTTTTGATGGCATCTTTTATATTAGGTTCATCATCGTCCCACATCAATAAGTATGCACCTTCCAAGTTTGCGCCTCTCAAGTATGCACCTTCCAAGTTTGCACCTATCAAGTTTGCACCTATCAAGTATGCACCTTCCAAGTTTGCACCTATCAAGTATGCACCTTCCAAGTTTGTACCTCTCAAGTATGCACCTTCCAAGTATGCACCTCTCAAGTTTGCACCTCTCAAGTTTGCACCTTCCAAGTTTGCACCTCTCAAGTATGCACCTTTCCTAATTGCTTCTTCTAATGTATCTTTTATTGTGTTATTTTCTTTTTCGTATTCAAATAATACACTTCCTGTAATTCTGTTTTTAATTTCAATTTTTATTTTACTCATCTATTTATTCTCCTTTTTTTCATTGTGTTTAAATTCTGAATTTCTTATCTTCTTTCTTAAGTCTGCTATTTCTATTTCGTGACATCTAATTATCTCTGCTTTTTGTTTTATGTTTTCTTTTTGAAGTGCTACAACCTCATCTTGATATTTTTCTATTTTTTCTTTTGCTCTAACTATCTCTTCTAAAGTTGAAATATATTCCAATTGCTCTGTATTCTTCTTCTGTCTATATTTTTCTATAAAATTAAACACTAGCTAACTCTCCTTTTAAATCGTTTAATTGCATTCTTATTTCTTCTTTTACTTTGTTATCTTCTGTATCTTCTAATATCTCTTTAACATAAGTTACAAAGTAGTCATATATTTTTAGTTTTATTTCTGACTCTTCTATTTTTTCTTCTAAACTTTGTATACGTTCTTGTTCTGGTGTTAAATATATTTCTCCATTTTCATCATCTACGTACATCTTCTTAACTCCTTTCTTAATTTATCTTCAAATTCTGCCTTCTTATTTCTGTATATGGCTTGTCCGCAATGGTCACATATTACTTTGTTCTCATAATATTTAAAAATCATTTTTTCTGCCACAACGACTGCATTTAAACTTTACTTTTTTAAAATATTCATCTTGTCTATCTAGCATTCTTTCAAACTCTGTCACTGCTCTTAACATAATTTTCTTATCCCTTCTATTCTTATTTTTTTATTTTTTTCTAAGTATTTATCATAAAGCTTATCCAGTCTTTCATAACTGTAATTGTCTAAATCTTGATATGTTACCTTTGTACCTTCTTTTGCTAACTTCCTTATCAAAGCTTTTATTAGCAAGCATTTCTTATAATGAGTGCTATTGTATTCACTCAACAACATTGTTTTATGACATAAATTACAGTCTATTAAATAGTCATTTTTTAGTTTTTCTTTTTGATTTTCTGTTATTAGTCCATCAGTTAAATCAAATGGATTAGGTATTCTATCTCTATTTTTTTCAATCATTAAATATTTATCTAAATTGTTAAACACTTCATCACTATTGTATTTTTTTAATACTCTAAACCATTCTTCTAAAAGTTCATCTGATAGAGATAAGTGTTGATAATGTAATTTAACTCTATCTAATAAATTACTGACTTCGCTCTCGCTCATTTTTTCTTTTTTCCCTCGCTTCCTTTCTGATTTTTTCCCATTTGCTTAATTCTTTTTCAGAATCTTTATTTTGACTATTATTTTTATTATTGTTATTACCTTTTTTTCTATCTTCTCTAGCTTTAGCCTGTTGTATTGTCGTAATATTATTTAACTTATAATCCTCCAAAATTCTTGATATGTATTTTATATTGTGAATTCCCTTTAATATAGTTTCTTTAATAACATATCTTGTAAGTTCTGTATCTTCCCAAGTTTTAATTTCTTCGTATTCTAATGGTGCTATAGTTCTTGCAAAATTTTCTTCTATTATTTCAAAAATGCTTTTTTCTTTTTTATTATTTTTATTATTATTAATACTTGTATTATTATCCTTGACTTTTTCGTCAATATCCTCTTGATTTTTCGATAGATAGGTATTGATTATTTCGTCAATACCCCCTTGATTATTTTGACAATAGTTTTGTGCTACTTCTCTAAGTATCACTTCTGTTATCCAAATGATCCTTTTATCAATTGTTTTTTCGTCTTCTTTATATAGTATTTTAGTGCATATATAACCATACTTTTTTAAATTGCTTATCCATCTAGAAATAGTTTCTTTTTCTGTATGATATAGTTTAGAAAAATATTCATTTGAAGCATAACAATAACCTGTTTTATTACATAAAGCACTTATTTCACTGTATAGTATTTTTTCATTTGCTTTTAGTTGTTCATCATATCTTACAGAAGCAGGCAATACAGAGTAGTATCCTGGCTTTTCTTCGTATTCTTCTTGCATATATTCTCCCTTTTATTCCGAACCCTCTTCTTTATTTTTTTAATTAATAATAAGTTTTACAACCTAACACTACTAGCAGAAATGCAAGTCCTGCTAAGAATATAAGTTGTGATAATTCAAAAATTGCATTTTCTACTGGTGTATCTTCGTACTTCTCAAAGAACTCATCTAACTTTCTGAGCATTTTTTTAAATATACTTTCATTTTTTCTAGCTTTTTCTAAAGCTCTAATTCTATTTAATTCTTTTGTTTTTATATAATTTTTATGGATACCTTCCATAAACAATTCTTCTTCCATTTTTATACCTCATTTCCCTTGTAATTTAAGAAAATCAATGGTATAATAAGCCTGAAAATCTTAAATACAAGTTTTTCAATTTTAAAGAGAATTATTAGACTGGTTATCTTGGATATTCTCTTTTTTTGTTTCTACTTTTATTCCTGTGTACTTTTCAAATAATTCAGGACTAATATAGTAGCTATATTTGCCACCTGGATTTTGAACAGCTGTTCCTATTGGTAGCAACCCTCTTTGGAGCCCTATTCTTATAAATTGTTCTGTTCTATTCATAAGTTTTGCCGCTTCTTTAACTGTTATGTTCATCGTTCTACCTCCTTTCTATCACTTTAAGTGATAATATCTTCTAAAAAAAATTTGTAACTAAAATAAGGAACCCTTTCTTTAATGATATTTTCTTTTTCTTTTAAAATCTTTATAGTATCCTTTGAGATTGATTTATTGCCTATTTCCATCTTCTGGTATAAAGAAATTGATATATTTAAGAAAATACTCATTTCTCTTTGTGTATATCCTAATTGTTGTCGCAGTTCCCTCAACTTATTCATTTTATGCTTTTCCCTCCTTCCACAATACCATTATATCACTTTAAGTGATATTGTCAACAAAATTATCACATTTTGATAAAAATATTTTTTTATTTCACGTTTAGTGATAGTATTATAAAAAGAAAGAGTGATTATTATGTTTAACGGAAAAAAACTCGCTACGCAAAGAAAGCTTCATAATTTAAGTCAAGAACAACTTGCATATAAATTAAACGTTTCATTAAGTTCGATAGCAATGTATGAGACTAATAAAAGACAACCAGATAACGAAACAATAAAAAATATTTCTCAATTGTTTGGTGTTACTACAGATTATTTATTGGACAATGAATTAAATCCAGAAACAATGGTTCTTGAAGAAGAAAACAAGCAAGTGGTACAAGCGGTCATAGACGGGTTATCCAACCCGTTAAATAAAGTATTATATAGCAAAGCAAGCGAATTAAAAAGTGACAAAGATAGACAAATAGTCTTAAATGTCATCAATTCATTTATTGAAGAAGTAGATAATAAAGATTAAGAGGATTTAAGCAGTACCTCTATTGAGGAGGTGTTAAAGATGTTATTTTCACTTCTATCAGGAGAGATTACACAAGAAGAATATACAAGATTAAATAATATTAGTGTTAAGTTAGTCAAGTTTCCTAGTTATCTATATGGACTAATTTATAAACACAAAGACGAATTTTTAGTAGCAATTAATAAAGATTTGTCTTATGAAAAAACTAGAATGACTCTATTACACGAATTTGCGCATTTTGAAATGCACCATCTTGATGAAGAACTCTTTGAGTACAAAATTGAAAACTTAGAAGATGAAGCAGATAGATATGTAGAATTTTTGTTAAATAATAAATTTTGATAAAAGTATGCTAGTACAGGTACTTTTTTAATATATCGTAAGGAGTAAATAAAAATGAAAAAGAAGTATTTAATATTAATAATAGGCATTTTAATTTTGCCTAAAAATGTATTAGCAACAGCAGGATGGCTTAGCAAAGGAACTATTACAAGTTGTAATGGGCAAACTTATGGCTCACACGGAGATGGGCATTGGCACGTCGCAGAACAAAGAGGCAATCGTTGGTATGCTACTGGAAATCCGTTAAATGGAAATCCTTGTCAAGGAGCAACTAATTACAATTCAAACAGTAATAATAACAATCAAAATACGAACAGTAATAACAATTACTCAAATAACAATGTACAAGAACCAATTGAGGATACAAGGAGTTCTGATACCTCAATTAAAGAAATAAAAATAAATGATAGTGCTATTGAGATAAACAACGATATGAATTATGAAACAAAACAAGAAATAGCAAAAATAGAAATAACTTTGAATGATGAAAAGGCCACAGTTGAATTTGAGAAAGAGAAAAAATTGGAAGTTGGAACAAATAATTATACATTTAATGTTACTGCTGAAAATGGAACTACTAATAACTATACAATATCTATAAAGAGATTAGCTGTTAGTAACAACAAAGACTTTGAGATATTTTATAAAGACAAAAAGTTAACTATAAATAAAATTGATAAAACAATAGAAAAGATTGATGTTGATAGCAAAACAAAAATAGTCAAATTCAATTACACTTTAAATGATAAAAATGCAAAAATTGAATTTACAGGAAATGATAACTTAAAAACAGGAGAAAACAAAATTAAGGTTATTGTTACAGCTGAAGATGGTTCTCAAGATACATATACTATAATTGCTGATAAAACTGATGTGATAGTAGAAGTATTAGCTACAATAATAACTATATGTTTAATAATTGCTTGTCCTATAGGTCTGATAATTTATTTTAGAAAAGAAAAACGGGATAAACAGAAGCTTAACAAGATTTTGTATGGAGATAGGAGCTAATGAAAATAGGAATGAGGACACCTAGTCTAAAAAAGATGTTAAAAGTAAGAACAACAGGTAAATATAAAAAAAGAGCTATGAAAACAGTTAATCCTTTATATGGTAAAAAAGGTATGGGATTAATAAATAATCCTAAAAAAACAATTTATAATAAAGTTTATAAAAAAACAACATTTAGCTTCTGGGATTTATTTAAATAGAGCATTGCTCTTTTTTGTTAGGAGGTATATATGAGAAACGAAAATAGTTATGGTTCTATAACTTTAATAGATAAAAAATCAAAACGTAGAAAGCCATATAGAGTGCAAATTCACATTGGCTGGACTGATGAAGGTAAACCTATAAGAAAGACAATAGGATATTCAGAAACTCGTACTAAAGGAAGACAAATGCTAGCTGAATATCACGATAAGCCTTTTGATTTAGATATGAGCAACGTAACTTTTAAGTTTTTATACGATAAGTGGTATGAATACAAGAAAACAAAAATTTCTGAAATAACATTAAAAAAGTATATATATTATAGAAAGCATTATGACAGTATAGAAAAAAAACAATTTTCTAATATAACAAGAACTGATTTACAAGAAATAATAGATAATATGATAGATAAAACTTCAGGCTATCAAGACAGTGTAAGGAATTTGTATCATCAATTATACGAATACGCAAAAGGTAACAATATTAAAGTTGGAGCTGATATTTCAAAATTTGTTAATATTAAAAAAGCTGAAGCTTCTACTTTACATCAGCCGTTTACCAATGATGAAATTGAGATATTATGGAATAATAGGAATAGCATTATTGATATTATTTTAATCAATATTTATACAGGATTAAGACCTGGAGAATTTTTCAAAATTAGTGAAATTAAAGAAGATTATTTTATAACTGGATCTAAAACAGAAGCTGGCAAAAACAGAGTTATACCATTAAACATTAAAATAAAGAAAATTTTCCACAATATAATTGGTAGTAAAATATTAGAAGAAATAAAAACAGAGGATAAATTATATCATCGAATCAAAAATAGCTTAAAGAATATTAATTTAGGATATCATAGTCCATATGATTGTAGACATACTTTTGCTACTCTGATGTCAAGAGCCAACGCTGATGAACATTGTACAAAATTAATTATGGGTCATAAAATAAATGATTTGACTAAGCGTGTTTATACACATAAACTTATTGAAGAACTAATACAAGAAGTAAGTAAAATTTAGTTCTTTTTATATTACTTGTTTATCATAATTTTGTGGTATATTTGTGGTATATGTAGCTAAATGTTATCTTGTAGTATTTTTTCCGCAACATCTAATCTCTTTATATTTCAATAAAAAAAGTAGATACATAATCTACTAAAGTTTCTAAATGGTGCCGATAGACAGAATTGAACTGTCCGCTGATCCTTACCAAGGATCTGTTTTACCACTAAACTATATCGGCATTATGCTTTTAATATAGCATAAAATAAAAATGGTGTCTAGGGCGAGAATCGAACCCACATTACTTTCTCCGGAGGAAAGTGTTTTATCCATTAAACTACCTAAACAGAAGATAATTAATCATCACAACTAGAGCCATATTTTTTATATACAGCAAGTAGTGTGTCTAATTTTACCTTTCCATCTTCTTCAAATATATTTCCTTCTTTTCCCTCTATTTCTATTATTTTAGAACTATCTACTTTATTATAATTAATAGTTGTTTTGCTAGTTACTGTATTAGCATTAGTTGTAACAATATTTGTATAATATTTAATATCTTTATATTTTGAAAATACTTTTTCATATGAATCTTTATACTTTTTTAATGTTTGTTCATTATTAGAAGTTATTTTTTCTGTTGAGATGGTCTTTTTGACATATTCACCATCATAATATACTTCATATTTTATATCAGCAGTAGTATCACTATCGCTTAAAGTTGCTTCTTTAGTACAAGTCATAAGTTTATAGTTACTTGTACTTTCACAACCAGTTAATAAAAAAATAAAAATTATTATAATAATATACTTATCTTTTTCATTT
>CATKYP010000012.1 GCA_949840855.1 uncultured Bacilli bacterium
TATACATTAAAAAGGAACAATAGTCTATGAGGCTATAAAAATATCAATTGAGGCTATTATGTCTATGGTAGACACATTCCTAATCACACCCCTCTAGGATTTAAAAGAGATAAAAAGAAGTTAGTACCTGATCCACTTATTAAAGATTTAGTGGTTAGAATGTATGACTTATATTTAGAAGGTAAAAGTTATCAAGCAATAGCCAATATCTATAATAAAGAACAAATTCTAGGTAAAACAAATTGGAAGGATTCTACTATTGGTAAGATAATGACTAATGAACTTTATAAAGGTGATTATCTTCATGGTAAGAAAACAAAGAATCCTACTTATTATGAGAATGTTGTTGAAGCTATTGTTTCTAAAGAAAAATGGGATAATTGCCAGTATCAAAAGAAAGGAAACGCAAGACATTATGAAAGAACAGCCACTTATCTATTTACAAATAAATTAAAGTGTTCTACTTGTGGTCATTTCTTAGGTGGATGTGCTACTACAAAACCAAATGGAAAGAAATATTATTACTATAAATGCAAAAAATGTAAAACTAACTACAAGGAAGAAGAAATAAAAAATGGATTATTAATTCAGCTATATGAATTGATACAGAAAGATAACTTAATCAAGAAATACTATACACCTTTTATCAAATCTAAATTAGATAATAATACAGAAGAATTCACTAAAAAGATTAAAGAATTAGAAAAACAAAAAGATAGAATTAAAAGTGCTTATATGCAAGGTATTGTTAAAATGGATGAGTTTGGTAATGAATTAAAATCTATTGAGTTTAATATAGAAGAATTAGAAAAGAAAATCAAAGAACAAAAACAAGTTGAAAACTTTAATTTCACCACAAATGATTTATTAGTTTTAGAAGATACAAAGAAGATTGATGAACTTATCTATCCAGATAAATTAATGGAAAATATTCTAAGTCTAACTAATTCTCCAAGAGAAGAAATGAAACGAATTATTGCTACTTATATTGATAATATTGAAGTTAATAAAGTTGGAGAACAAACAGAACTTAAATATATTGAGTATAGAAAAAGTTTTTTAGCTGATTTAGTCAATTTTCATAACGAATATGGTGTTCCATGTAATTGGAGTATCTTTGAAGATGATACTGGCTCTAAAATAGCAATGAATCACGAAGGAAAAACAAGTAAAGAAGCACAAGAATATTTTGATAAACTTAAAGATACTATCAAAAATGATAAGTTAAAACTAAATTACTATGAAATTGAAGCAGATTACAAGTTAGAAGATGTTGGCTTTATTCCTAATGGAGATTATGAGAAAGTATTAAGACTAATCGTTTTATCAGATAGTAAAAGATATAATGATAAAACATTAAGATTAGGTGTTATTACTTTAGATATGGAAAGTGCAATCCTAAGTCGTATTGGTAAGACAAAGGAGGCTTCTAATGAGTTATGCTATATTTAGATGTGAAGGTGTCAAATCATTAAGTGATTTAACTAATAGAGGTAAACACAACAAAAGAGAAAAAGAATCTTATAAAACAAACCCTGATATTAGAATAGAAGATAGTCCTAAAAATATTGAACTTATTAAGTGTGATAAAAGATATATAGATAGATTTTATGAAATAACAAAAGATTATCGTTTAGAATTTAACGAAAGAATGAAAAATACTAGATCTGATAGAAAGAAAAGTTTTTATCAAATGGTAAATGATTCTAAAAGTGTTGTTGCTGATGAAATACTTTTTACAAGTGATAAGATATTCTTTGATAGTTTATCGGAAGAAGAATTAATGAAATGGGCAAATACCGTATTAGACTTTGTTTATGAAGACTTAGGTTATAAAAAAGAACAAATTATTCATGCTACCTTACACATGGATGAGAAAACTCCCCATATTCATTTAATTGTAGTACCGCTTGTTAAAAAGTTTGATAAACGAGTTAATAAAGAAAGATATTCTATTTCTAAAAAGGAATATATCAAAAATAGTATCCATTTAAGTGAGTTACAAGATAAATATTGTAACCGATTAAATAAAAATGGTTTTAAACTGGAAAGAGGACAAAAAAATACAGGTGTAAAAAATCTTAGTCCAAGACAATTAAAACAAGTAACAAGAATCTTTAATAAAGATTTAGATAATACCAAATGGGAACTCAACAGAAAATATAGAACACTTATTAGTAAAATGGAGAGTAAAACCAAAGGTATCTTAAATAAGAAGATAGTATTTGATTATGATACTTATTTAGAGTTAATGGAATATTTAAAACAAGCAAATGAGGCAGTTAATAGGATTGCTAAAAGTGAAGGACTTTATAAAGAATTAGAAAAAGAAATTAAATACTATAAAGCATTTTTAGCAATTAATGATGAAAAAGATAATGAAATAAAATATTTAAAGAAAGAACTTGAAGAAGTAAATATCAAATATAATTCTCTAAAAAGTTTTATTTCTAATTTGCTTCAATTACTAAAAGGTATATTTAAGAAAATATTATCTATTGGTACTGATAAAGAAAAAGATTTAGTTAGTGAGCAATTAAAAGAATGTTATAATAATCATTTATACAGTGAAACTGATATAAATGATATTGTTAAAGATACATCAAAAGAAAAAGAATTTACTAACTATATCGAAGAAAAGGACTACGATTATTTTTAAAATCGTAGTCCATAAATACTAAATGGTGTCAATTTAGTAAACACACTTGTACATTGACATAATCAATGAACGTGTAAAAACAATAAATTGTTTTAAATTAATTAAAAGTATTTCAATTTTAAGGGAAATATACTATAATAAATAACTATCAAGTGAGGTGCTATAATGAAAGAGTTTAAAAGAGAAGATTATGTTTATTTAAAACTTATTGATGGTTATGAAGATAAAGATGGTGTGAAATATAAAAAAGGTGAAATTTTAAGATATAGAAAAGAGTGGCTAATAGAAAACATCACAGGACGACAATTCGGAAACGTTTTTGATTATGATAATGAGTTAATATACGAAAAAAATGATGATTGTGATGAGAATGATATCTTATATCATAAAATTTATAAATCTATAATTGTTTCTAAAGATAGGAACTATGAACTATACTTATGGCCAGGAGATTATTTTTATCTTAATGATTGGTTATTTCACCACATAGATGATAATGGAATATATGCCATTACAAATGCTCAAAAAAAATTTATACCTGATAAAACAAATAGTAATAAACTTATTGAATTAACCGAAGGATATCCTTATAAAGAACTTGATGCACGTATTCATTTTAAAAAAAGCGAAAAATTAGATTTTAGTGATCCTGCTGTTATTGCATTATTTTATAATATGAATTGGATGAAACTTTTTGCAAAAACCGAAATTATTTCTGGCAAAGAAAAACAAGAATTATTTGATGAAGATTTTTGTAATGCAATATATGCACAAGAACCTAGTACTGCTTCTATATGTAAAGATGATCCAAATTATGATTTACATGAATATCACTATTTTAAAATAAAAGATGATATAAGAGTAAAATCTAAAGAAGAACTAAAAAAGAAAACTGGAATCGAAATACCATATAGTATTGATTTCATCTATGATGATGAAGGATTTATAAAATATGCTTCTACAAACACTAGTTGTTATAATAATTCTTATCGAGATACAGAGCAGTTAATTTTAAAATTTGCCAATAGAATGTCAGTTGATGAAGCACACGAATGTCATAAAAAACTAATTGCTGATTATATAAAGCACCAAGAAGAACAGCACGCAAAATGGAAAAAAGAAATGGAAGAAGAAAGAATTAAATTACAAAAATTATATGAATCTCAAAAAAATAATCCGTCCTATTTTCCAGGAGTTAATGGATATTTTGTTCATAATGATAATGAAGGCAAAAATCTAGAAAAAGAAAGATATACTCTACTTCAAATAAAAGAATTTTATAAAAAATTAAAAACATTAGATCCTAGTGTAGTTAAGGAAATGTGTTTTTACGGAGGAACTATACCATATATTTTAAATAATGCAAGTGAAAGCAGGAACTTTGGAGATATAGACATTTTTGTTCCTGTGCCACAAATGGAAAAATTGAGAGAAGAATTAGCTAAACAAGATAGTTTTGAAATGATATGTGATTCAAAACCACTTGCACAATTTTGTCATTTAACTTCAAGAATTCAAAAAAAATCAACAGAATTAGTTGATGAAAATGAACAAACCAATGAATTTTTAGGTTTAATGCTTAATGCAATGACAACTCCACAAAATGAAGATACGATAAATGTTGATCAAGATGGTAACGTTTATGACCCATTTGAAGAGTTTTTTAGCAGAACTAGATCATATTATAATAAAACGCAAGACTTTGGATTTAAGGCTAAATTATTTGGAATAAATATATCAGTATTTCCAATATATCAATACGAGAATAATATTATGGCTAAAAGTTTTAATATAAATGAGATGTACAGATTTTTGCTTGGAGTAAGAGTATTAAATAATGCAAATATTGATGATTTTGTTAGAAATGTTGAATTATATGATTCTATATTCAAAGTTCTTCCATTAGAATATACATTAGTTAGTAAAAAAAGCGCAGTTGATGAACAATATTCTTTTAGGTTAGAAAAAGATAAAGAAGATGTAGAATACATTTTATCTCATAAAGAAGAATTAGGAATAGATGATGAGAAAATTCAAGAAATTTTGAGCAAGTATCCAGATTTTTCAATATCTATTGCATATAAAGTTAATGATAACGGAACGACATCTACTATGGGTGGAACAACGTATAAAAAGCTAGTTTTAACAAATAGAAACATAAGTTAAAAAATTATATAAATATTATTCAAATGTATGTTATACTATAGTTAGTTAAATTTATTGCTAACTATTTCTTTTGCTCAAAGAGTTGTTGTACTTCTCTCTCTCGGGCACCAGAGAAGAATCTGCTCGAACTTTTATAGTTAGAGCTTAATGATAAATATCAATTCTAGAAATGGAATTGATTTTTTGTTTTGTAAGAAAGTGAGGAGATTCTTAAAATGGTAACAATAAGAAATGAAAAAATCGAAATGGAAGAAGCACTTAAAAATAAGATTGAGTTTATTTGCAGTTTTTGTAATGCTACACCTATTATTTATAATGGAAATATAAAAATGATAGAACACACAAATTTGCAATATGTAGAACCCCATAGAATAATTATTAAAGGTATAACATTTCTAGCATTTAATTATGAAAATACTCTTTACATAGAAAACTTAAGTAATGCTATTCCACTTAATGATTTAGAACAATATATTAAATCAATAAACTAACAAAAGATTATCAATTCCTTTTCTACTTCTAACCTATGTGTTAAACAATGAAAAATAAATTGCACAAATTTTGCATCTTTTTTGCACGAAATTTGCCAGAATTTTGCCTAGACATTACATACTCACTCTGTTAATATAGTAATGTAATCGTTATAAATACGATTTAGTGTACGATTCGCAACCGATTTAGTGTACTATTCAAATACAATTTAGTTTACTCTCCAAAGTCAATTTAGTTCACTATTCGACTACTAAAAAAATACGATTTAGTTTACTGTTTAAAGCTAGTCAAGATGATATTATGGTATTGTATATTATTTTTGTATTTATTTTGAGTTATTTTTATGTTTTTGGGTAGATTTTTTACCATAAAATTACCCGTAAAACTACCATACTTTTTGGTATTGACAGTACAAATAGTAGTGCTAAAATAATGTATGCTAGAAGAAAAGTATAGCAAAATGTATTAATCTTTTAATTCATTTGTTTAACACAAGGGAAAAACTCTTGTGTTTTTTGCTGTTAAAAGAAAAATGAAGGCAGTATTAAGTGTAGATGTTGCTAAAGGAAAAAGTATGGTGGTGTTATCTACAGAGTATGGAGAAGTATTAATCGAACAAAAAGAAATTAAACATAATTTAAAAGATTTGATGATTTGAAAAATCAGATTAATAGTTTTAAATTAGAGGATTTAACAATATTTATGGAATCAACAGGAATCTATCATTTGCCAGTAGAGAGATATTTTAAAGAGCAAGGTTTAAATACTTTAGTAATCAATAGTTTAACTACTAAAAATAATTATGATACTTTAAGGAAAACGAAACAGATACAAAAGATTGTATGAGATTAGCCAAGTTGTTTTTTATTAATGAAGTGGAATATCACGATTTATCAAAGAAAGATTTATATGCCAATTTAAAAGCATTGACAAGGCAATATTTTTATCTAACACAATTAAATGTTAATTGTAAAAATAGATATAAAAGATTAATTAATATTTGTTTTCCAGAGTTTGAAGAAATATTTAAAGGTAGTAGAATCTATGAAGAAACAGCATTAAACTTTATAAAAAACTTTCCTCATGCTTATATTGTTAAAGAAAAAAGAATTGATGCTTTATATAATAACTTATATAAAACAAATTCTAGACATGATTATTATTACAAAAGATTAGCAAATAAGATTAAAGAGATTGCTCTTAATTCTTATCCAGGAGTAGATAAAGAACATTCAGATGTTAAGAACTTATCAGATATGGCAAGTATTTTACAAGAAAACATTAAGACAATAAATGAGTTAAAAAATAAGATGATTGAGACAGCAAAAGAGTTACCATATTTTGATATTATTAATTCATTTTATGGTATTGGAGAAGTATTAACGACTGAATTACTTGGAGAACTTTGAGATATTACAAGATTTGATAATCCTAAACAATTAATTGCTTTTTGTCGTTTAGATCCAACCATTATACAATCTGGAAAAAGTATTAATGTTCATGGAATGATTTCTAAACGAGGAAACAAATATGCAAGATGGATATTATTTAATATTAGTTAAATGGTAGTTAAGTTAGGTCATCAATGTTCTAATCACCCTGTTTATAATTATTATTTAACAAAAAAAGCAGAAGGCAAACATTACTATGAAAGCCTAACTGCGTATTCAACAAAATATTAAGAATGTTATATACTATGTGCAAAAATAATACAACATTCAAAATAAATTAACAAATTCATTTTATCGCATATATCACTATAATACACGAAAATTTTAAAAAAAGGACTATTTTCGTGTTTTTAGTCGTGGTATAATATTTTTATAAATTTAGTATTGACAAAACTTAGATAGTCAATTTGAAAGGAAGTAGTAAATATGGCAAAATGGTGTAAAGAACATAAGAAAACAATAGGATGGATGATAATTCTAATAGGTATAGTTGTTGCCTGTGCAATAAACTTATTATGGTAAATTACGATTTAGAAAGAAGATAAAATTATGAATAACGAAGTAAAAAAAGCTATTGAAAAAATTAAAGAAGTAAAAAATATATTAAAAGATTTTTCTACTAAAGATGAAGCAATAGAGTATCTTGTTAATGAAACAAAACTGTCAAAAGAAGAATGCTCTGCTGCATACGACATTATTATGAAAATTGAAGATTAAATTACGATCTATCGAGGATGTATAAAATAATGAATAAGAAAAAAATAATGAATTGGATAATAGCAATAATAGTTGCTATTGTATATTTAACAGTAAGTATTATATTTAAGTCTTGGGCATATTCTTGGCTTATATGGGTTGCTTATGCAATTTATAGATTTATTGTTAAATAATTAAATTAGAGGTAAAATAAAATGTTAATTATAATGTTGATAATTATATTAGTAGTGTATTTTGGTACTATAAGCATGAAGTTGAAAAAATATAATTCAGAGAAAAGAACAGATAAGGTAACTAAATCTTTATCAATTATAATCAAAATATCTCCTATTGTAGGAATGGTAATTTTTTCAATTTTATTTGCTTTTATATTAAAAGGAAAATTTTTAGAAAGAGTAACTCATTCAATATTAGTATTCACACTTTGGATGTATGCTACTAAATTTTATCAATATATATTATCTTACTATAAGAAAAAAGATATACTGATAAGTTCTACTATAGGAATGCTTTTCTCAGCTGTATTGGCAATTATTTTAACTCCTTTAGAACAATATGTTAATATGATATATTCATATATAAATTGGTCTGCAATTTTTTTAGGACTGATTTTATATATTACTTTTTATATAGTAACCTTTGGTGTTGAAAAAAGAAAATCAAAGAATAATCAATCTAGGGGTGTGGAGTAAAATGTTTAATTTAAGAAAAATGAAGAAAAATATATTTTTAACTTTATCTATTATAGCAGCATTTATATTTATAGCAGGTTTAATGTGTACTGTTTTAGAAGATGATAGCCCTGTCAAATTTATAGTAAATGGAAGTCCTATAAAATTGATATTACAACCATTATTAGTTTTTATTTTTAGTTTTTTATTATATAAAAAAAGTAAAAATCAATAAAGGAAAATACAAAGTAACTACAAAATCCTTCATTTTAAAATAAAACTGGAATTATTTTAAAGGGAGGTTTACGGATATGAATTTATAAGTTTACATAGAAAAAGTTCAAGTAAATCGACTATAATTAAGTTGACCACAAAACTATAGAAAGAAGTGATTTACTTGAATAATATTTATTCTAATATAAAGAAAGAGAAAAATAAACATTTATCATTAAAAATGTATCAAAAAATTGAATCAGAATATAATCATTACCTATCATCCAAAGTAAAAGATATAGGAATAACTGAATTTAAAAAGAAACTAGCTAAGATGATAGGCACTACTACTTCTAACATTTATGAAATAATAAAAGCTGGTTTAATTACTGTTAGAGATTACGAATATAGGGAACGAATAGAATTTAGTGCCACTGTTGCCTACAATAAAAGAACTAAAAAATCAATTGAAAGTAATGCCTCCAAAAGATTATCTGTTAGAAATTTTATTAACTTAGTCATCAAAGAATTTAGAAGTGATTATAATATTAATTCTATTGATGAGACTATTTACGATCTGAAACTGAATAGAGTTAGTGAAATAGATGGTATGGAAACTATATATACTTCTACATTTTATGATTATGCTAAGACAGGTAAAATTGAAGGTTTTTCTAGAAAAGAATTGCCTATGATTAGAAAAAATAAAAATGATAAGAAAGAAGGTAAAAATGATATTTTTATAAATTCGATATTGACAAAACTTAGATAGTCAATTTGTAGAGCAAGTTATGATTATATAGTTTGCTATTTTTGATATAATATTAAGTATAAATTCAGAAATATAACAAAACTGTAATGTTATTTACTTTTGTTCGTTGATATAATTTTACTAGAAAGAGAAAAAACAATAATTTCTCTTAGCAAGGAAGGTATTTATCTATGGAAACAGTCTTAAAAATAAATAATATTAAAAAGTATTATGGAAAAGATACAATTATTACAAAAGCAGTAGATGGAATTTCATTTGAAGTAGATAAAGGAGAGTTTGTTGCTATCATGGGAGCATCTGGTTCAGGGAAAACTACACTTCTTAATACAATATCTACAATAGATAATGTAACCAGTGGTGATATTTTAATTGATAATACAGATATCACAAAACTAAAAGAAGATAATCTTGCTGATTTTAGAAGAAAAGAATTAGGTTTTATCTTCCAAGATTTTAATTTGCTTGATACTTTGACAATTGAAGAGAATATTAGTTTATCATTGGTAATCAATAAAGAAAATATTTCTATAATTGATAAAAAAGTAAAAGAAATTGCAGAGAAATTGGGAATTACTGATATTTTGAAAAAGTTTCCTTATGAAGTATCTGGAGGACAAAAACAAAGATGTGCTTGTGCTAGAGCACTAATTAGTAATCCAAAGTTGATATTAGCAGATGAACCAACAGGAGCATTAGATTCTAAATCATCAAGAATGTTATTAGAAACAATGCAAGAGATGAACAAGAAATTAAATGCTACAATATTGATGGTTACACACGACTCATTTAGTGCAAGTTTCTGCAATCGAGTTCTATTTTTAAAAGATGGAAAAATATTTAATGAAATCATAAAAGGTGATAAAACTAGAAAAGATTTTTTCAATGAAATACTTGATGTTTTGACATTCCTTGGAGGAGATGTAGGAAATGTTAAGTAAACTAGCCAAACGAAATGTAAAGAGAAGTATAAAAGATTATACTATTTATTTAATCACTGTAACACTTTCATTTTCCGTTATGCTTGCTTTTAATCTAATTAGTAATTCAAAAGAGGTATTAGAGTTAAATAGTACAATGGAAAATTTTAAATATATAATGTATTTTACAAGTGGAATCATTGTCTTTGTTGTATGTTTTTTAATAAATTATGCAACTAAATTTATGTTTCAAAAACGAAGTAGGGAATTTGCAACATATCAAATATTAGGAATTAGAAAAAAAGATATTACCAAAATGTTTACATTAGAAAACATCATTATGGGCTTTTTTGCACTATTATCATCTATTCCAATTGGCTATATTTTCTCACAAGCATTATCAGGATTCATTATGAATATATTTGAACTTCCCCAAATGTTAAAGATAGATTTTACTCCTGAACCTATTTTGTTGCTTGGACTATATTTTGCGATTATTTACTTCATTGTTTTATTCTTTGCTAGACGAAGAATTAAGAAATTAAAAGTCTATGATTTACTTTATTTTGATAAACAAAACGAAGAAAAAATCTATAAGAAAAAAGGATATAGAAATATTACATTTGTAGTATCTCTTATTATGGGAATAATTGCTCTTATCATGTTTGATAAGCAATTTACACAAGTAGGAAAAGAACCATCTATGCAGGTGATATTTTTAAGTATCATCATAATTATTATTAGTATTTATGGAGTAACAATTACTTTATCAGATTTTATTTTAAATTTTGTTTTAAAAAGGCAATCTATTAAATACAAAGGAAATAATCTATTTATTACTAGAACCTTTTCCTCTAAAATAAAAAGTATGAGTTCCACACTAGGAACAATAACACTCTTAATCACATTAACATTAGTTGCCTTAAATCTATCAAGTTTATTTAAAGAAATGTTTGAGCAACAAATATATCTTGCTAGTCCTTATGATATTTCACTTGAATTAAATAAAGAGCAACCAGAAAAATATATTGACTTTATTAAAAGTGAATATACGATTGAGGAAACGTTTGTTTATCCAAATTATCTTGATAAGAATAATAGTGTCATAAAAGTTTTAAATTCAGGATGGAGAACAGAAGATAAAGTTGTAAAATTAAGTGATTTTAATAAACTTTTAGAGATGAAAGGAGATAAACCTATCACTTTAAAAAAAGATGAATACTACTTAAATGTTACAAAAGAATATAAAGAATCTGCAAGTACTTTTGAATTAAAAGAAATCACTTTATCAAATGGAATTACACTAAAGAGAAAAGAAGTTTCTACTAAAGGATATACTTATGCTTGGGGAGCTGGATATGGTTATATGACAGTTGTACCAGATTCTGCTGTTAAAGATTTAGAAATAATAGGAAGGTATCTAATTGTTAATACAAAAGAAAATACAACAGAAGAGTTTGCAAATAAATTAACAGAACTATATTCACCTGATATGTGTGAGGAAAATGAAAATGGTACATATATTTGCTACTCTGTTGCTAATATCGAAGTAAAAGGTGCAAATGAAGCAACTAACAAAGGCTTTATGACAATTACATCGTTTGTATGCGTATATTTTGCTCTTGTATTTACAGCAGTTGTTGGTACAATTTTAGCAATTCAGTCATTAAGTGATTCTACAAAATATAAGTATCGTTATCAAGTGTTAAGTAAACTAGGAGTTAGAAGTAGAGAACTGCACAAAACTATTTTTAAACAACTTATCATATTCTTTATTTTTCCACTTTTATATCCAATTATAGTAAGTTTTGCTACCCTTTTCTCTATGAATAAACTATTCCAAATTCTTTTAACTAATGAATTTGTATTTATAAAGTACTTCTTTATGAGCTTAATAGTATTCTTAATTATTTATATGATCTATTTCGTTGCCACTTATTTTGGATTTAAGAAAAATATTGATGAATAGAAAACTTGCTGTAATAAGCAGGTTTTTATTAATAATTAATGATATAATATAAGAGAAA
>CATKYP010000013.1 GCA_949840855.1 uncultured Bacilli bacterium
TTTCTTATATTTCATAATATTTAACCCTCTATTACTTCTATCCTCAAGTATCACAGTAATAAATGGTTCATTACCATGATATATCATTTCTTAACAAAAGGACCCTTCTACGGGCTTTTATTTATTTTTCTTTGGCTTTAAGCCAATTGATATATGTTTGTTTTCCATATACCTTTTGATTACCAACATACGCAACAGGTAAGCCTGCTTTAACAAATTTCCGAATTGTCGGTTTTGTGAATCCTGTCCATTCTGCAAATTCATTTAGCTTTAGATAGGGTTTCTTCTCAATACTTTCATTTAACTCTTGCTCTTTATGAATCATCATGATAATTTGATCACTAATATTTTTTAATTGTTCTGGTGTAAATAATACTTGTAACTTATCCATTTGTTACTGTTCCTTTCTAAACTATTAAAATAAATTAGATGCTCACTATATTTAATATATTGCTAGTTAATTTCTTTGCTTAGCTATACATTTAATTCTGCCTATTCTTCAAGATTGAAATTTCATGTTTTAACCCATTAATTTGCTTTAATAATTCATCATAGGCTTTAGCTGAATAAAATATTCCATCTCGCTCATTGTCCCTCATAACACTTATTGATAATCGCTTTGCTTCACTCAATTTTCGTGCTTTTTCAAAACATTCTAAAAATGTATCTTCTTTTATACAAATTGTTTGTTCCCATTCAAAATTCGGATTACTAATCATGTTCTTCATTCCTTTCATGCATATCATAGATAATTTTTAAGCTATTTAATCTCACATAAATTAGTTACTGCAATACTTTTCGTATTGATAGTGCGTAGTATATACTTTATTTTTCAAAATAAAAAGCGCATACTGTAGAGTTCAAATGCGCAATTTTACGATATATATTTCCAAGTAACTATACAATAAATATAGCAAAAAAATTAAAACTACCAACTATTACTAAACACAAAACGAATTTATCGTAAAATAGAGGTTGAGATTTCTCTCATATCTTTTCACATATAAAATTTATTTTAGGAGGACAAAATGACACTTGATGCAGATCTCCATTTAAAAGACGAATCAGACGAAGCCGCTAAGAAAAAGAGTTTTTTATATAAAGAGTGGTTAAAAGTAAAAAAAGAGCAAGGAGGATATTTCCTTCTTGCTAATGGCATTTTACAATATCTGCCTTTATTAAAAAGTTCAGCAGCAATGAATTTATATCTGTATTATGCAGAAGTTGCTAATAATAATGGTGGGTACTCTTGGCATAGCATTGCTACTATATCAAAAAAATTGCAAACTAACCCAAGGACAATCAATAATTGGAATAAAGCTTTAAAAGCTGCTGGTCTTATTTTAAGATTTTCTGGAGACAAAGGCTCTAATGTAACTCAGCTTTTACCACTTGATGATTTTGTCCTTAATGTAGATCATTTAAAAATAGACAAAGTAGAAGAAAAATTAGATGATGCTAAATTTGAATTTAAAACGGTAGTTTCTTTTTATATAAAGTACCCAAATATGGATCATAAAATTGTTTTTGCTCATAAAAAATACAGTATTTATGGCCTAAAATGTCATGATACTAAAGATGAACTTAGTTTTTATCGCTACATTATATTAGAAGAAACTCTAGAAGGCGATCAAAAATTATTTAAAGATAAAAAATTTAAAAAAGATGTTTTATATTGGAAAGACGATAACAGTTCCGATAATAATTCGCTAAGTTTTATTTGTGATTTGTCCAAAGAGGATGAGTTAAGCTATAAAAAAAAGCTTAAATTATGTTTGCAACTAACTAGAAAGGGACTAATAAGCGAATATAAAACTGCTAATAAGGAAAAGAAAGTCACATTCTAATTTGTTATAATAAAAAAATGCACTGGCTACCACCAATGCACAAGATGTCAACTTAGGAGCTAATACCCTTCTGTTGCGCTTGGCTAGTGGTGTATTGCCATACACCAGAACAAGAGTGCTACCGTTAAGCTATCAGCCTAATTGTTGAATATGATATATTCTCTTTTACGGTTAAATTATAGCATGGTTTAGCGACTTTGACGACCGCCTAGCTTTTTAGCTGGGCGTTTTTTGTACTATTAGTAAACTAACTTTTCTCTAGAGTAAGTCTATCTTTATCTATGAAATTTAGTTGCTTTAAAAAACTTATCTTTTCTTCATCCTTATGAAAGAAAACATTCCATTTAGCTTGGGGAAATTTTTTGTCTATTAGTTCAAAATATGGAATATCGACTTCACCCAAACTATGTCCATAAATAACTATTTCATTTATTAAAGGCACTTGATTACTCAAGAATTTCTCCAGTCTGTCAATTTGTAAATTCTTCTTGAAATACTTTTGAGTTATATCTTCTATACACTCATCGAATTTTGCTGATAACTCTTTATCATCGTAACTTATATTAAAATCATCTAACGATTGTGGTATCTCTCTAGCTTCTTCCTCATCAATAGGAAGTTCTATTTCTCCCAAATTTAAAGTGGTATTTAAACTAGGTATAGGATTCTCATTTCCATATATTAAATTATTAGTTTTATTATTATATTCACCATGAACATGACATATGTGATCTCTTGAAATAGCATATAGTTTTTCCAGTGTATGTGTATAGTTAAAAGTAATATAATAATTTTTATTACTAATCAATAAATTAGAAAGCTTTGGTATTCTTGAAACTTTAGTTAAACATTTATCCGCACTTCTAATCATTTCCCCCATTCCCTCACTAAGAAATCGTTTTATTTCTTTGTACCGATTATCTACAATATTCTCAATATCACTACCATCCAATGCTTGAGACTGAAATTCATAGAGATTATCAGAAATAGTTAAATCAGTTGAACGCTCTAGAGGATTCACTCCCTCAAAAGGACTAAACTCACTTTGAATTGGTTCATATGCCCTGTCGCAAATTGCTTCAATTAATTTTTCATCATCACATGTATTTCCAATATAATGCTCAAAATCTTTCCATAGGTCTATATTGTCATTAAAAAAAGCTTCTGTAACTTGTTCAAAAAGTTCTTTATTATTTTTTTGTAGAATTTCTACTAAATTAGGTTCATAGCTAGTTGGCAATCCATGAGCCAAATCAATACCATTACCAAGAATACACAATTTTATCATTTACATTTACTCCTCGTTATTACTTATAGTTTTTAATTACGGAAATTTTATTAATAAGAATGTTACAATTATTCATCAACTTAAAAGTTTCTGAATAAACCTTCAGATCTTACTATAACAGAGTTAAGCTGTGGTCATAAAGTTTATTCAGAAAAGGATTGGTAAAATGACTGAATATGGATATGCAAGAGTATCAACTAAAGGTCAAAGCCTTGATGATCAAATAAGTCAATTAAAAAAAGCTGGAATCAGTAAAAATAACATTTACTTTGAAAAGTTTACTGGCACTACTACAAATAGACCTATGTTTGATGAACTCACTAGCAAGGTAAAGAATGGAGATATTATTACTGTTACTAAATTGGATAGATTGGCCAGAAATACTAGAGAAGCACTAAATATTCTTGACCCTCTAATGAATAATGGTGTTAAATTCAACGTATTAAATATAGGCGTACTGGAAAACTCTACTATTGGTAAATTAGTTAAAACTATCCTTCTTGCTGTAGCTGAAATGGAAAGAGATATGATTGTAGATAGAACCCAAGAAGGAAAAAGATATGCTAGGCTCCATAAGAAGAATTATCATGAAGGAAGACCAAATAGATTGATTACCCCTCATTACCAAGCAGCCTATGATTATCTTTTAAACCACACTTATAAAGATACTTCTAGAGCTTTTAACATTTCTATTTCCACTTTGCAAAGAATAAAGCATCAAATTGAACACTAAAATATATGTACAAAAACATGACCATATTTTGAAATTGAAGTAAACATCAAAATATGATCATGTTTTAATTACGACTTACTCATGATCATCCGGTATCTCATAACTATGTTCATTAAATAGGTTACGATTTTGGGAATCATTCATAAAGTCTATTAACCATTCTACTAATTCCCAGTAAAATTCTTTCTCTTCATTCTCGTCCAATCCATTAATCTGATCTTGAACTCCTTTAAGACTCTCTATAATGGGATCTAAAGTTAATTGATTAAAATTTCCTTTTGATTTTTCTCCTTGTCCCATAGCTAGGATTTCGCCTAATTCACTCTGAGTTCTTAACCTAATCGCACCACGAATATATTTTGACCTGTCTCCCCCAGTACTTACACTAGCTAGTTTCTCAATTTTTTCTTTCTCGGCTTTAGTAAACAAAACTTTAATATTACTAGTTCTTTTTTCTTCTTCGCTTTTTTTATTCATTTTAAACTAGCCTTCTTTCTATAACGTAAATTTTGAAAACATGACCATGCTTTCAATTAATACTTTACATCAAATAAATTCACATTTCACCGTTATAAAATATGACCATGTTTTGAAGTTAAAATAAATATCAAAATATGGTCATATTTTAAATTAATGATTTTATATTTCTAAATCTTATTAACCGCTATATTAATTAGTAAGTGTATACATTTCACCGCAAAGTGGTATAATTAAATTAATAAATAGATAACTTTATCAATGATAACTATTTTATCTTGTATATAAGGTTAAACAATACACTTATTAAGAGGATTAATTATGATAACTAGTAATAAAAAATCTAACTTTAATGATACTGATCAAGTTTATTATTTAGTAACAAATAATCACATTCATTATCGAAAAAATGGTTTTACAGCACATTCTTCTCATATAATAAAGAAAAAGAATGGATTATACATAAATAAAGCAACAGGTGAAGTAATACCAAACCCTAAAAAATCAGACTTAAAAATTCAAAATCAACAATCGCTTATACGCTCCTATCGTAATTTATTTTACACAATTGAAAATTACGTGGACACCTTTAAGCATAGTGTGACGATAACTTTAGATTATGAAAAACCTCAAACTAATCTAGACAGTCTTAGTCACGATTTTGACTGTTTTATCAAGCGCTTAAAACGTTATATCAAAAAAGTATATCCGACATATCATTATGAGTATATAAGAATTAATGAGCCACATGAGAATCTTTTTGAAGGGAAGCCGAAATGGCACATTCATTTAATAATATTGGGAATCGCATTTATTCCTATTGAAGATATTCGAAATTTATGGAAACAAGAAGGTGCCTACATAAAATCATATACAAATCGTAATGGCGAGTCTGCTGCTAAATATTTTTGTGGATTTTTGAATGCTCCTGAGCATACAAAGAGTAAAAATGAGTTAGATATCAAACGTTCTTCTAAAAAAAGACGACTTAAATACTATACCAGTGGTACTGATTTATTCAGTACTTCCAGAGGAATCAAAACCCCTACGTTCAGAAGAGGGACATATGGAAAAATAAAGAAAAAATATCCTGGTGAAACCTTGAATGAAGGATCAAAAACTATTGTTATAGATGGAAAAATTGTTAATAGATTTGATTACATGAACCAGAAATTAATCAAATAAAAAACAGCGATAGATTTCTCTACCGCTGAAATAGCTTCTTTCCGCTGATAATTACTTATCTAGGTAGCGGATAGCCTTTTTAATTCCACCCTTAGCCATTTTTTTCAAAGAATGGAGCAGGTGCTTAACGAGCTTATTAGGCACGATCAAAAGAATAATGCACCAACTATGCATTGGAGTCACCTCCAACCTGCACTATTTTGTGGAGTGGTTAATTCCAACAATGTGCTCATCTATTGTATCATATTAAAAGTATGTTATAATTAAAATATCAAAAGAATAATGCCGGTGTGCAAAATGGAATCAGTTGGTTACTTATTCCGTACCGGTAGCTTGGACGCTTAAAAGGCGTCCTTTTTTATTTCAAAAATTCTAAGTCAAAATAATATATTAAATAATGACTACTAATTATATTATTTCCTTTTAATTTTATTTTCATTCTTAAAAGACTATTCAATTTTATTTTCTAGATTGAATAGTCTTTTTTCTTAGATTAAAGAATGACAAATAAAAAAAGGAGCAACAATTACCATGACTAAATATGGATATGTTTCAGGATTCTTAAAAGATAAAATCAGCAAAGAAGACAGTTTCAAGTATCAAGCTACCATCCTTCTTAGTATGGGAGTTCCTCACGAAAATTGTTTTGCTGATGTGTTTAGAAGAAATAATAAAGACCGATATCAGCTTCGTAAGTTTCTTAATACTATTGCACAAGAAGGGGATGTTCTAGTAGTTCCTACCCTAACGTGCCTATATAGTAATGTTAGAGAACTTTGCTGTCTTATGTATATTGTTGAAGGCAAAGGCTTAATAATTGAGTCTAGTGATATGGATTTAAGTGATGATAGTGATTCTAGTAATTGGATACTTGCATCTCAATTGGCTCACCTTAACTATCTTGATTATCTTCGTAGTCAAAACTTCTCTAAAGCCATCAAACAGAAGAAGTATCAAGCTACCTTAAATACTGGCGGACGTAACAAACGTGTTATCACACCCTTATACCGGCAAGCATATAAGTATCTTCAAGCCCATACTTACACTGAAACGCAATTGAAATTTCATTTGTCAAAATCAACTCTTTATAGGATTAAAAAACAAATCAAAATGAAGCAGTTTTCCCCTAATCATCAGAGTTACAATGCCAGTCGAGGTGATTAAAATGAAGAATAAAGAACTAATCTATTGGATTGATCTTACTGGTCCTACTTCTTTAGATGAGATAATCCGCCTAACAATTATCGATCCTAATAACCAAGTATTATTCAATCGTAAATTCGATACTAAACAAGTGGATTACTGGGATAGTAACATCAACGGCATCATACCGGAGAGCCTCATTAAGGAGCCTCTGTTTGAAGAGTCGAAGAAAGAGATCCAAAAGCTATTTGACAGCTCAGAGACGCTTATAACCTTCTATGGCTCAACTCCCTTTTTAGAAAAGCAAGGCATTAACTTAGCAAATAAAACGATTATTGATTTAGCTGATTCATTTAGAGTCTTAGGAGATAGCACCGATACGATCGAAAACCTATGTATTTATTATGGCTATCCTTTGACTGATAATGTTTTTGAACGTACAGGTATTGATTATGCTAAAGGAATCAATTTCTGCTACCATGAAATGGAAAATAACCGTAAAGCACAAGAAAATTAGTAAATAAAATAGAACCCAAAAATACGCTACGAACTTTTACAAAAGTATTCGTAGCGTATTTTAGATTTAGTACCAATTTATGATTAAATTTAGTTACCTAATTTTTCTCTCTATGATAGTAAGTTTCTTAAAATAAAAAATTTATTTTAAATAATTTTTTTATTAGAACTTAGTTGAAAGGAGAGATTCACATGAAAACTCTAATAAAAAATCGGAACCCAAATTATACTACTTCGATTAGCGTCAGTAACAATAATCGAAATAAACTAATTGCTTTAGCAAATCTATATGAAACAACTCAAAAAGATTTGTTAAGCAGACTTATTGATAAAGAAATAGAACAATTAAGTTTTTCAGATAAAAATCTTTTTGAATATATTTTTAAAGCTATAAAAATCAAAGATAATTTTAAACAAGTAAAAAAAGAGAGGTTATTATAATGAATAATAAAAACAGTAACATCGGTGTAGATAGCAACGTAAAGAATGCATTAAAAGCACTTGCACTAGTAACGGGACACAAAACGGTTCGAGAATATATGAGGCATCTAGCGGAATATCAGGCTAAACATCTGAGTGCTAGTGAGTATGAAGATTACCGTCGATTCATGCGCTATTATGAATTGCAAGAAAAAATGCGTAAGAATTAAAAAATACTTATATTATTTATAAAAACAATGGAGAGCTGTGAAAGAACACAAAATCAGCTCTCCATTGTTTTTTGGAAGGATATATTGTATCAAATCAATACGTACTACTTATTCTATATTAAAATTCCTTTTTACCTTTAGTAACTAATCCAAAGCCAAACATACCAGCTAATACTCCTAGTGCAATCATTACTTTACTGTCATTATTACCTGTTTGTGGCAATTTAGCTTGTTGTGCTTTGTATTGTTCACGTGTCATAGTTGTATTTTGTCCTTGTGCACCAGAGACTGCTGAACCATTTTCTTTACCAGTAGTTGGTAATACAATTGTTGGCTTAGTAGTGTTGTTATCAGATACTTCACTACCCTTGTCCGATGTAGCAGGCTTGTGCCCAGCCTGTCCACTAATTGATGCGTTACCAGTATCTGGCTGTGCAGGAGTTGTTGGATTAGATGGTGTAGTAGGATTTGAAGTTTCACTACCCTTGTTATCATCTTTCTTGCCATCATCTGGCTTAGCAGGATCTGTTGGAGTTGTAGTACCCTTGTTACCTTCATCTTTACCAGTATCATGCTTTTGACCATTCTTGATGTCAGCAATCCTTTGATTATCCTTATCAAGTTGAGCTTGAGCATTATTAATAGTTGTCTTAGTAGCTTCAATAGCATTTTGCAAGTCACTAATCTTACCATTAATAGTGTCTAACTTCTTTTGTGCATCCTTTACTGCTTGATTAGCACTAGCATTAGCTTGTTGTTCAGCAGTATCAAGTGCAGATTGCTTGGTAGCTAATACTTGGTTCAAACTTGCTAAACCAGCTTTAGCTTGTTGTAATTTAGTTTCATCTTCTGCCTCAGTGCTCTTAACACTTTCAAGATTACTCTTGGCTGAACTTAACTTGTTCAAGGCTTCTTGAACATTACTGTTGCTATCGAGATTAGACAATTGTCCCTGCTTCCAATCCTTTACAGTGTTCAAAGTATCCTTAGCATTATTATATTCAGTCTGTTGGCCTGAATTTAATTGGTTCAAGTCAAATTGAACATTAGCTTTTTGTGCTTGCAAGTTTTGAAGTTGGCTTTGTAAACTTTGGAGCTTAGAAGTTTGACTAGCTAAAGTATTTTGAAGGTTAGTAATTTGGTTATTCAAATCATTAATCTTAGCACTGTTATCAACAGTCTTTGCATCACCAGTAATTGGTCCCATTGCTTGGTATTGTGCAATACGATCCATCATGTTTGGAGTGTTGTTACGTGCAGGACCATCGTAATCAAAGGTTAATACGTAGTATTGACCATCATCAGTTAGGTGGAAACCAAAAATAGCTCAAAATAGTTTTATAATTGCTAGTTAAAAATCATTCGAAATGTGTCAGCTTATGTGTCAATTTTGCTTAAATACATGGTATATGTGTCAGAAAAAATTAATAGTGACTTTAGGTTATTTTGCTAGAAATTATCAAGTGCCAGTTTTTTCTTATAAAAGCGACACAATAATTAACACATCTATAATCCTTACTCCAAGTAGGGATAAAAGGATTTTGGGTAGAAATTAGTTTAAGAATCGTGTCATCCATTAAAATGGCTACAAATATTGATATATCAACATTAAGAAAGAATATGTGTCAAGTGTGTCAACTTTTTTGTACAACTTTTCAAAATAATAGTTTTTGAAGAAGAAAAAGGAAATATTGATAAGATAATAGGTATTTTTTAATCAATATTATTAATATATATAGTTTGATTAAAATTCTGGCACAAGTGACACACAATCATAATAATGACTATTTTGATTGACTAATTCTTAATCAACATTATCTCTTTTACAAAGCAACTATATTTTAACGTTATTTAATTCTAAATATCCTGTCTAAAAAAAGACGGTGAACATTATTTTTGTCCATCGCCTTTTTGAATTGAATTAAGAACCTTAAAATAACACCAAAGCTAACCCTACAATTTCAGTTTACCATCTTTAGTCAATCCAAACCCTAATACAGCAGTTCCAACAATAGCACTAAGTAGAATACTTGCGTTTTGCTTAGTTTGTACATTAGTTTGTGCTAATCCACCTGTTGAACCACCAGTAGTAGTTCCACCTAAATTACCAGAATTAGCAACACCATTTGTTCCTACAACATTATTACCATCTTTTGATTGTAAACCAAAGATTTGTAACAATTGTGCTTTAGTTAAAGCGGTATTTTGTCCTTGTTCAGTAACAAAGAATTGCTTGGTAGCAGGGTTATAGTGAACAGTTAAATGTTTGTAAGTAATTTGACCATTAGTACCTTTTTCTGATACTTGAACACTATATGAATTAAATCCATTAGTATTAGAAGGTGCTTGTTCAAGTAGCTTAGCATCACTTGGTAATTTATCGTTGCTATTTACAGCATGTTGATTAATAGCGTTAATAATCTGTTGAGTGTCAGCATCTTGTTGTGAAGATTGTTGATTACTATTGCCTGCGTTATTAGTCTTATTAGCATTAGTTGAATTATTATTTGTAGCAAAACCATTATTTGCATTAGAACTAGTAGTAGTGCTGTTAGAACCATTAGCTGTGGCTGTATTGTTACCAGTGTCTTGACCAGTAGCAGGCACTACATAACTGCCTGAATTATTATTGGTCTTATTTTTAGTTTGAGCAGTATTTGGAATAACATAGAATGTTAATACCTTGTGATCTGCAGTACCTGAAATCTTAGCTTCTTGAGCAGCATTTGTGGTATTTGGATCATTTAGTTCAGGCAAAATATAAGGTGTTTGACCATCAGAATTTTTATTTCCAAATACCCAAGTAGGAAAAGCATTATTGTCATTTTGCGAGGTATTATTCGCTCCTCCACGACTTATTGAATTATTATCATTAGTTCCCGTTTGCGTTTTATTAAGAATATCGTTAAAGTTAATATCACCATTCTCTACTTTATAATCATCACTCTTAAAAATACCTGCAGTATCTTTAACTTTATAATGAACAGTAGTACCACCATCTTTACCAATCTGATAGTTATCACTTGGTGTAAAAGTAATATCATCAGTCTTTAGTGTTTGCCCATTTTGTTGGTTAACTACTTTAATAGTCCAAGTAAATGGTAATAGTGGAAAATCTTCATCAGAGGGTGTTGTCAATCGTTCTGGAACAGGAACTGCAGTAGAATCTGCATGAGCAACAATATTACCAACATTAGACATCATAGCTGGTGCTATAGGAGCTAGAGTACCAAGTGTCATTAAAATAGCTTGTGTTTTGAAATTATTCTTTTTGTTTTTAGTTAACATATAGAGATTATCCTTTCTTATTATCTTAAATTATCATTATCAATTTTATTAATGTAATTTCTATATCAAAAAATTACCTTGCTGATAGTCTAGCTAAAAATATTTGAAGAAATAAAAAGATAATTTGAAAGGAAAAGCCAAGCCCTTGTTGAAAAGGACTTGGCTTAAAATGATGGATTTTTACTTTTAAAACACAAAAGCTTTTCTATCACCCAAAGACAGAAAAGCCAAACAAACAATCAATCAAAATCAATCGAACAACAATCAATTAAAATCAATCAAACAAAAAACAAAATCCAAATGTAAGAGTGACTAGTTCTTACGTTTTGCGTATCAATGTTCATATAGTATGATATATGTTTTTGATTTACTTGTCAACATATACAATTAATTGTAAAATTAAATAGTCGTTGATTTAGACTGACTATCTAAAATTTACATCAACGATAAGGAGTTGTTCTCCTTGCGTATCAATGTTAAATTCACTTGGTGGGGCACGCTAGTTCTAGCTGTCCTAGTTTTCGCCCTTATTAAGTTGTAATTATTTAAACCAATCATAGTGTCAGCAAGCGGACCAACTACGATTGGTTTTTATTATACCTCAAATAAATTCTAAACAAAATTATTTAATATTAATAGTATCTGTCAAGTTTTCATAGGTAGCCTTTAAATATACAGTTTTAGTGGGTTAGTGCCTTAAAAAGTTGTCCCATT
>CATKYP010000014.1 GCA_949840855.1 uncultured Bacilli bacterium
ATAAGTTAGGAAAATTATTTAATATTAAAAGATATTACATACTTACAGTAATAATTTTTATTATTTTTTGTTTTATACCAGAAAATATTATTGCAGCTCCTGAAGTGTATACATATTCATTTACTGGAGAATATCAAGAGTTTGTTGCACCAACAACATCAAAATTTAGAATTCAACTTTGGGGAGCTCAAGGTGGAAATTATGATACCTCCTTACTTGGAGGACTCGGAGGATATACAGAAGGCGAAATAGAGTTACAAAAAGGTACTAGACTTTATGTTTATGTCGGTGGACAGCCAAGCAGTAGTCAAACAAACTTATATGGTGGTTGGAATGGAGGAGGAGATGTTCCAGCTGGAAAAGATAAGGATGGTCGTGCTGGAGGAGGAGCTACTGATATTAGAACTATTCCGACGACATCAAAAACAACTTGGAATGCAGTAGATTCTCTTGCATCTCGTATAATGGTTGCTGCAGGAGGAGGAGGAGCTGCTTATGAGAATAAAGCTATTTGGAGAAGTGATGGAGGTCCTGCTGGAGGACTTAATGGTTATAATCCACAAGCTATGGGGAGTAGTGCAAGAGCACAATATGGAACAGGAGGTACTCAAACTTCAGGTGGATATGCAGTTAATGCTACAACAACAGCTGTTTCATTTGGAACACTTGGAAAAGGTGGTCGCGGAATTAGTACTGATGGAGGATCTGGCGGAGGAGGAGGCTTCTTTGGTGGAGGAGGTTCTAATGTCTGCTCTGGCGGAGGAGGCGGAAGCTCATACATTTCTGGACATAATGGTTGTATAGCTGTAAATAGTAATGGAACTACAATTGATACTTCTGTAATTACAACAAATCAATCTCATTCTTTTACAGGATATATATTTGAAAATACTAAGATTATAGATGGCTTAGGTTATAGCTGGACCGATGTAAAGAAAGATCTTATTAATCAACCTACTCAAAATAATTTAAATACTCAAAAAGGGAATTATGGTAATGGTTTTGCAAGAATTACTTCATTAAGAGAATTATATTCAGATAATACACTAAAAAGTATTACTTCAGATAAAGGTGAATTTTCTCCTAGTTTTGAATCATCTAAATTTGAATATGATTTGATAATTGATACTTATGATAAGGAAGTTGAAATTTTTGCTGAAGTTAATAATGATTTTGCAACAGTAAATGGAGCTGGTGTATATAATGTTAAATATAAGAAAGATAATAAGGTTAACTTATCAGTAACAGCAGAAAATGGAGATATTCAAATCTATACTATTAATATTAAAAGAAAAAGATTGCCAGAAGGAGAACATTCTACAAAACTTGCAGAGTTAGATCTTCTAGGAGAAAGTGCTGAGTTATTCAAATTAATTCCAGAATTTGATACAGATGTTACTAATTACACTATAAACCTTGGATATAGTACATTAGAAGTAAAATTAGAAGCAATAGCTTATGATTATGATGCAACTGTTAAAGTTGAAGGCAATGACTTAATATTAGATAATGAAGGAGATATTAAAATTACTGTTTCTGCTCCTAACTGTAGTGATACAATATATTTAATACATTATATAAAGGGTGAAAAAGCAGAAGATAAATATGAATTTGATTACACAGGAGATTATCAAACTTTTATTGCTCCATCAAGTGGAAAATATCAAATAGAGCTTTGGGGAGCTCAAGGGGGTTATGGAAGTAAAAAAGGTGGAAAAGGAGCTTATACTAAAGGTAATATAGTTTTAAATAAAGATGAAAAATTATATATTTATATAGGTAATATGACAACTCATTCTTATTCATTTAATGGTGGTGCACTTGGCAGAAGTTATGGATTTAGTGGTGGAGGAGCTACTGATGTTCGTCTAGTTGAAGGAACTTGGAATGACTTTGAATCACTAAAAAGTCGTATAATGGTTGCTGCTGGTGGAGGAGGTTCCGAAAATTGGTCTGGTGCTAGTAATGGTGGAGCTGCTGGAGGATTATACTCATATGATGTACCTTATTATTATACAGGAAGTTGGTCATATACATTAAATACTGGTGCTACTCAAATATCAGGTGGAAAAGGAATGATAGGTTATAACCAAAGTGGAGGTTCTGGTACCTTTGGTGCTGGTGGTAATGGAGGCTCAACTTATGGTGGAGCTGGAGGCTCTGGTTACTATGGTGGAGCTGGAGGTGGAGACGGAGGTCCCATGACAGCTGCAGGTTCTGGAGGAAGTTCTTATATATCTGGACACATTGGTTGTAATTCTATCTCTGAGAGTTCTACAGCAAGTAGTATAATACATACAAATAGTAATATTCATTATTCAAATAAAAAATTCACAGATACAGTAATGATTGATGGATTAGGATATAAATGGGTAGATGAGAATGGTCCAACATATAAATATTCTCCAGCAGTAGGTTATGGTAATCACGTTGTTTTAGATAATGGTTTATATACTGGACAACCTACAATTAGTGGAAGTGATATTCAAGAAGGAAAAGAGGGAAATGGTTATGCTAAAATAACACCACTTTTCTTAAAATCTGAAAATAATTATTTAAATGATATTAAAACTAGCTCAGGAGAATTATCACCAAGTTTTTCATCAATAAATTATGAATATGATTTAATACTTGATAAAGAGGAACGAGAAGTAGATATAGAAGGAATTTTGTCAGATTCAACTGCTAGTATAATAGGTAATGGTCATTATAAAGTTAAATATGGAAAAACTGTTAAAGTAGAACTTGTAGTAACAAGTGAAAGTGGCGCTTTAAGAACTTATACAGTAAATATAAAGAGAAAAGAGTTAGAAAGCGGTGAACATTCTTCACTTCTAGCCGATTTAGATTTCATAGTTGAAGGAGAAGATATAGAACCAGTGATGGAGCCTATATTTAAGTCTAATATTCTTGAATATAATATTGTTATTCCTCCTAATATGATTTTCTTAGATGTTGATACAGTAGCATTTGATGAGGAAGCGACAATAAAGGTAGAAGGAAATGGTTTGATTATTGAAAATACTGGTGAAATCATTATTACTGTTAGTGAACCTAACTCTTCTGATTCAATATATATAATTAAATATACTAAAGAAAATAAACCAGATGATGAGTATGTTTATAATTATACAGGAGACTATCAAACATTTATTGCACCTATTCGTGGTAATTATCGTTTTGAGTTATGGGGAAGTCAAGGAGCAAGTTCTAATACAAAGCCAGGAGGACTTGGGGCCTATACTAAAGGTGATATTTTCTTAGAAAAAGGAGAAACACTATATATTTATGTAGGTAATAGTAATCTACATGATAACTCATTTAATGGTGGAGCTATTGGTAGAAGTGCAGGATTCGGTGGTGGAGGAGCTACTGATATTCGTCTAACTCCAGGAGTATGGAGTGACTTTAATTCTTTAAAAAGTCGTATAATGGTTGCTGCTGGAGGAGGTGGTGCTGAAGCTTGGTCAGGTGGAAGTGCTGGAGGAGCTGCAGGAGGCCTATATTCATATGATGTTCCATATTACAATACAGGTACATGGCACTATACATTAAATACAGGTGCTACTCAAATATCAGGTGGAAAAGGAATGATTGGTTATTATCAAAATGGTAGTAATGGTTTATTTGGTATAGCAGGAGCTGGTGGAAGAACCTATGGTGGCGGTGGAGGAGCTGGCTACTATAGTGGAGCTGGAGGAGGAGACGGTGGTCCAATGACTTCAGCTGGATCAGGTGGTTCATCTTATATCTCAGGACACTTTGGATGTGATTCTATTACAGAAAATTCCACTGAGACAAATATTATTCATACTGGACTTTCAACTCACTATTCTAAGAAAGTATTTAAAAATACAGTAATGATTGATGGACTAGGATATAAATGGGTAGATGAAAATGGTCCTACTTATACATATTCACCAAGAATAGGTTATGGAAATCATGTTGTTTTAGACGATGGCTTATATACTGGTCAACCTACCATCAAAGGTGATGATATTCAAACTGGTAAAGAAGGGTTAGGTTATGCTAAAGTAACACCTTTATTTCAGTCAAAAAATAATTATTTACTAAATTTAGAAACAAATTATGGAAAGTTCGATAAAGATTTTAGTCCATTTGAAACAGAATATACTTTGACTCTTGATAAATATGAACAGCACTTTACTTTAAAAGGAGAGACTGCTGATAAAGAGGCCATTGTAACTGGTCTAGGGAAATATGAGCTTCATTTAGGTGAGACTAGAATGGTATATGTTGATGTAACTGCACCTAATGGAGAGATTAGAACATATAAAATTAAAGTTACAAGAGGTAATTTAGAAGAAGGCGAACATTCAACTAAATTAGTATCTTTAAAAATAAATAAAGATAAATTTGCACTTAATCCAGAATTTATAAGCATTGAAACAAATTATAAATTAGAAGTTCCTTACAGTACAATCGTTCTTGATGTAGAGGCAATTCCTTATGATAAAACAGCTAAAATAAAAATAGAGGGAAATGGTTATTTAAAACAAGATGAAGATAATATTGTTAGAGTGACTATCACTCATCCTGATGTTCCAACTACAGTTTATGAGGTTTTAGTTACAAGAGAGGAAGATGTTGAGGGTTCTAAATCGGAGTTTAGTTGTACTAACGGATACCAGAAGTTTGTTGCACCAGGAAGTACATATTATAAAGCACAGTTATGGGGTGCAGGTGGTGGATATGGACGTACTGATTGGGCATTAAAATATCGTGGTGGAAGTGGTGCTTATATAGAAGGTGAGATCTATCTTGCTAAGGGACAAGAAGTATATGTTTATGTTGGATGTACTGGTGAAGATGGTGGTACAGAACTAAGTCATATTGGAGGAGCTGGTGGCTTCAATGGAGGAGCTAGCGGTGGAGATGATTCTAATAGAGATAGTGCTCCAGAACCTGGTGGAGGTGGAGGTGGCGCTACGGATATTAGACTTACTAAAACCTCTAAGATTTCTGAATGGAAAGAGTTCAATAGTTTGAAGAGCCGTATAATGGTTGCTGCAGGAGGTGGTGGTGGAACTTATTATGGTATAGGAGGAGCAGGAGGAACTTTAACAGGTTTAACTGGTTATGGTAATAAGGATGTGCCAACACAAGTTAGTGGTTATGCATTTGGTTATGGTATGAAAGGTATTACAAACTCAATCGGTTCTGGAGGAGCTGGAGGTGGATACTATGGTGGATATTCCGAGACTAATCAAGCTGGAGGTGGAGGAACATCATTTGTATCTGGTTGTGAGAATTGTATTGCACTTGATAAAAATTCAATTGAAAACAATCTTATTTCATCAGGAGGTAATACTCATTATTCAAATTATGTTTTCGATAAAATTAAGATGGCAAGCGGAGAAGAGTCTCAACCTAATCCGCAAGGAGGTTATCAAACAGGTAATATAGGAGATGGATATGCCATTATTACAGCATCTAAGTCTAGATCTGAGAATAATTTCTTAAAGAGTATTACTGTTGATAAAGGTACACTTACTCCAGAATTTGATATTTTAACTCGTGAATATACTGTAAATGTAGAAAAGGATGATACTGAAATTACAATTGATGCTGTCTTAGATGATGAAAAAGCTACAATGTCTGGAGTTGGAACATTTGATGTAGAAGCAGGAGAAAATATCTATCATATATTTGTAACAGCAGAAAATGGAGACATTAGAGTTTATACAGTTAAAGTAATAAGAGAAAAATCAAATAATTCTATGCCACTTAATATTGAAATATCAGGTCTTGTACCAATGTTATGTGATACAAAGGATGAGTATTGTAATTTAACTCCAGAATTTAATCCTGATACTAATTCTTATACAATGACAGTACCTAGTAAAATTAAACAATTGGAGTTTAAAGTTATTAAGGCAAATAAATATCAAACTGTAACAGGGGAAGGGATCAAATTTTTAGAACAAGGTAGCAATGAAATAGTAATTGAAGTTACCTCAGAAGATGGTAGTAGAATCTCTAGTTATACCTATAACATTATTCGGGATATGTCAGGGGATGCTAATATTGAAAATTTAGTTGTTGTAAATCCTGCAACAGAGATTAATTTTAATCCAGAAGTTAGTGATTATTATTTCTCTGTTCCTGATACAACTTCTTTACTTGATTTAGAAGTTACCTTGGAAGATATTAATGCAACATATGAAATAGAAGGTAATGAAAATTTTGTTGATGGTATTAATATAGTTCAAATTATAGTTACTGCCCAAAATGGAGATAAGAAAACTTATACTTTAAATGTTTATAAAGAACAAAGTGGAAATACCTTTATTTCTGATATTAAAGTAAGTTCTGATAATATAGATTATCCACTTAATCCAAGTTATAATAAAGTAATTAGCAACTATATTGTAAATGTAGGAAATGAAGTAGATAATGTAGATGTTACAGCAACCCCAGAACACTCATTAACTACTGTTACTGGTACAGGTAATATTAAATTAAATACTGGAACTAATAAAGTTAATCTAGTATCTACTGCTAGTGATGGTTCTATTCAAATATATGAATTATATATTATTCGTGCTAAATCGGGAGACGCAACACTAAAAAGTTTAGATGTATTAGAAAGTAGCCTAAATCCAGAGTTTAGTAGTGAACAAGAAGAATATACTCTAGATGTTAATTCTGGAGTTACCTCACTAACTCTAAATCCAGTTGTGAATAACGAAAAAGCGAAATATAAAATAAGTGGAAATAGTGGTTTTGTATTAGGCATTAATAAAGTAGTTATTTTAGTAACAGCAGAAGATGGAACTCAGAAAACTTATACATTAAATGTTAATAGAGTAGCAAGCAATAATAATTATTTAAGTACTTTGATTATTGATAAGTATGATATGACAGGGATATTTAACAAAGAGCAAGAAGAGTATAATATTGAGTTTGAGGAAAAAATTCCAACAATAAGAGTAAGTGCAACTCCAGAGGACTCTAAAGCAAAAGTAACAAAAACTGGAATTTATAATATTAAAACAGGAAGTAATCAAATTAAAATTATAGTAACAGCAGAAGATGGTTCAAAAAGGACTTATACACTTAATATTTTTCAAAAAGGTAATCAAAATGATAATTTGATGTCTTTAACTACAAGTTCGACAGCTTCTTTATCTCCATCGTTTACAAAGGAAAATACTAAATATCAATTAGAGGTAGAGAATAGTGAAGATGAAATTACGGTTATAGGAATAGCAGAAGATTCTAACGCAAGAGTAACTGGAAATGGTACTTATCATTTAGATACTGGTATTAATGTTATATCAATAACTGTTACTAGTGAAGAAGGTACTGAAAAGGTTTATCAAATAAATGTTAACAGAAAGCAGTCAACTAATAATAATGCATCAATGATTATTGCAAAAGAGAGTGTTCTAGATCCAGTATTTGATAAAAATAAAACAAATTATGTGTTAAAAGTATTAGAAAGTGTTACTAGTCTTACTTTAACAGTAGACTTAGAAGATGATGCTGCGACATATGAAGTTCTTAATAATGAGAATTTTCAAATAGGACATAATACAGTAATTATTAGAGTAACAGCAGAAGATGGAACACAAAAAGAATATTATTTAGATGTATTAAGACAAGAAGTTGGAACAACTAGTGATAAATTAGAAAGTCTAACCGTTAGTGAAGGAACTCTCAGTCCAGAGTTTTCACCTGAAGTTATCTATTATGAAGTGGAAGTTCCATATAATACAGATAAAATAACTTTGAGTGGAGAGTTAGAAGATAAAAATGCTGAGGTAGAGGGATTTGGAGAATATAATCTTGTCTTTGGAAAAAATGTTTTAGGAGTTATTGTTACATCAACAGAAGGAGTTGTTAGATCATATCAAGTAGTTGTTACTAGAAAGAAAAAGGATGAAGCAAGACTTTCTTCTCTTCAAGTAGCAGACTCTAGCTTAGATCCAACTTTTGATAAAGATGTATATGAATATAGTTTAAAAACAAATTATACATCATTAACAATTCAGGCAGTACCCCTTGATAAAAATGCTACTTTTAAAATTATAGGTAATAGTAATTTGCAAGTAGGAAATAATGATATTATTATTCGAGTAACAGCAGAAGATGGTGTAACTTCTAAAGATTATGTTTTACACGTAGAAAGAGAAAAATCACTTAATAATAATTTGAAATCGTTAGAAATAGAAAATGTAGAAATAGTTCCAGTCTTTTCTAAAACAACGACAGTTTATACTGCAAAAGTAGATCATGATGTTAATAATATCTTAATTAATGCAGAGGCAGAGGACTTGCTAGCAACTGTTGCGGGAGATGGGACAGTAGACTTAAATATGGGTACTAATTATATAGATATTATTGTTACTAGTGAAGCAGGTACAAAGAAAGTTTATACATTAATCGTTACAAGAGAGGCAGATGGTAACAATTATTTAGCATCACTAATGACATCAGCAGGAACACTTACTCCAGAATTTTCAAAAGAGGTTAATGATTATATAGTAGAGGTTCCATATGAGGTAGAAGATATTGTTATTACTGGTACACCAGAGAATACTAATGCAGTAGTAACTGGGCTTCAAAAATATAACTTAAGTATTGGAGATAATAATATATCTGTTACAGTAGTAGCAGAGGATGGTTCTATTAATATATATAATATTGTTGTAACAAGAAATAATATAGTTAGTTCGAAGCTAAAGAGTCTTTCTGTAACTAATTATAAATTAGATGAAAAATTTTCTAGTGATTCGTATGACTATAATGTTACAGTTGATTATGAAGTTGAAAGCCTTGATTTAAATATAGAAACCCTTGATAAAAATGCAACCTATGAAGTTGTGGGAAATAGTAACTTAAAGGTTGGAATGAATACTATTAAAATTATTGTTACAGATAGCTTAGGTGCGGAACAATCAACTTATATATTAAATGTAAATAAACAAAATTATAGTAATAATTTCTTAAGCTATATTTATCCGAGTCAAGGAGAACTTACTCCAATATTTGAAAAAGAAAAGCTTGTGTATACTGTAGAAGTAGAAAATAGTGTTACATCAATTACTATTTTTGCAGAGCCTGAAATTTCTACTAATACTTTAGAAGGTGCTGGAAATTATGAATTAAATCCAGGTAATAATGAAATAGAGCTTATTGTTACTAGTCCTAATGGTATCAAAAGAATTTACTATGTTAATGTGATTAGAAAGAAAAATTTTAGTAATGATTTGGCAAGTCTATTAGTTAAAGCGGATGGTGATATTCAAAAGCTTAATCCTACATTTAATAAAGAAATATTAGAATATAATGTAGAGGTTAATGCAGGCATTGATAGTGTAGAAATACTTGCAACTGCAAGTGAAAATGCTTCAATATCAGGTATAGGAACTAAAGCAATTGATGTTGGAAATAATAAATTTGAAGTTCTTGTAACAAGTGAAGATGGAATAGTTAAAACATATATTATTAATGTTAATAGAATTGCTAGTAGTAATAATAATCTATTAAATATTATTCCAAGTACAGGTAGTCTTGAGCCAGAGTTTAGTAGTGAACAAGATGAATACTCACTAATATTAGATGCAAGTTCTTCGATGTTATCGTTTAATGTAATTACAGAAGATAAGTTTGCTAAAGTTACAGGATTAGATGCTAGACTAATACCAGATGGATCATCAACAAGAGAAATAGTAGTAGAAGCAGAAAATGGTGATAGAAAGGTATATACTATTAATGTATTTAAAGATAGAACAGATGAAGCTAGATTATCAAAACTATCTATTAATGGATACACATTCAATGAAGAATTTGATAAAGATAGATTTAATTATACCCTTTCTGTACCAAGTGAAAAGAAAGTACTTCTATCAACAGATGTTACTGCGGAACCAGTAGATAATCGAGCAACTGTATTAAAAACTTCTTCTTTATCAATTTCAACTGATGGTACTAATATATATACCATTATAGTAACTGCAAAAGATGGTTTTACAAAACAAACCTATACAATTGCAATTGATCGTGAAAAGGGAAGTGACTCAACTCTTAAAAATTTAGAGTTTGACTTTGGCAATTTAACTGAAAGCTTTAGTGGTGAAAAAACTGAATATATATTAAAAATCCCTAAAAATATTACAACAATTAATAGTAAAGATGTTGTAGCAATACCAACAGATAGTGAAGCAACTGTAACAATTCCTGATACTTTTACTTTTGATAAAGAGCATAAAGTATATGAAATTGTTGTAGAAAGTGCTGATAAAAGTAGTACAACAACTTATACTATAAATTTAGAGTTATTAGAGTCAAATAATGCTTTATTAAGTAATTTATCTGTTGATCATGGTGTACTTTCACCTGTATTTGATAAACTTAATAATAAGTATACAGTAGAGTTAGATAGTGAAATAGACGAATTAGAAATCAGTGCAACAGCAGAAGATGAAAAATCAACCGTTATAGGAGCTGGAGTACAAAAAGTTGTAACTGGTATAAATCATTATGAAGTAATAGTTACAGCAGAAGATGGAACAGTTAATACTTATATAATAGATGCTACACGAGAAAGGTCATCTAATAGCAATATTACTAATATTATTCCATCAAGTGGAAGTTTATCTCCAAGCTATGATAATGAAATAGACTCATATGTAGTGGAAGTTGAGGAAGAGGTTGAAATAATTGACTTTGATGTGATTTTAGAAAGTAAAAGAGCGACAGTTTCTGGTAATAAAGATATTCAACTAAATTATGGAGAGAATAATGTAGTAATTACTGTAATAGCAGAGGATGGAACTTTAAGAAGTGTTAATATAAGTGTTAATAGAGTTAAAAACATAACAGATATTATATTAGATGATCCAATAATTATGGAAGTAGGAGAAATATTGATATTAGAACCTACTATAGTGCCAGAAGATGCAACTAATAAAGAATTACTTTATGAAAGTGATAATTCTATAGTAGTAAAAACAGATGATAATAAATTAACCGCTTTAGAGCTTGGAGAAGCACATATTACAGTATCATCAAAGAAGAATCCAGATGTTAAGAAAATAATAACAGTAAATGTCTTAAACTTAAAAATTACAAGTAGTGTATATGAAGTTAGAAGAGAAGTTATTAATATAGATAGTAACAGTTTATCTCATCATATTATAATAGGAGCAGATGAAGGAGAAATGTTAAAAGACTTCTTACAAAAACTAGATAATGATAGTTCATTAGTTCATTTCTATAATGTAGATTCTAGTGAAATAACAGATTTAGATAATACAAAGGTTGCCACAGGACAAATTATAAAAATAGAGTACAATGGAAAAGTATATGATGAAGTATTTATGGCAGTAAGAGGAGATAATAATAAAGATAGTTATATAGATGTAGATGATTCTGATATAACAGCAAATCACATCTTAGGAAAGAATAAATATCAAAGTGATATGCTAGAATTTAAGACAATGGATCTTTTGGAAACAGATGAGGTGGATGTAGATGATTCAGACAAGCTTGAGCAATATATATTAGGACAAATAAAATCTTTAAATAGGGATTAATCATTATGGTTAATCCCTTTTTGTATAGTAAATTATAAAATATTAGATGAGCTTTTATTATTTTTATAAAAGTAAGATAATAAATCATTTGTTATT
>CATKYP010000015.1 GCA_949840855.1 uncultured Bacilli bacterium
CGGATGAATGAGATATGAGGTTGTGATACAGCGCGTTTTGTTTCCATGTGAAATTGAAAATATGGAAAATGGTAATAAATTAATTGTTGGAAGTACGTGTATTGAGAAGTTTGATAAAATTCAAAATAATTCTTCTACCGATTACAAGCAGTATCTAAAAGATAAAAAAATGAAAGAAAAAATTGTTTCTAACGAAGAATTTATAGAACAACAATTTAATGGAATAGTCTCAACAATCAGAGAATTTAAAGAAGTTCAAAATAACGACTCAATAATATTAAATAGAGAGTTAGCGGCTGATTATAAAAGAATACTAGGAATCGTAGAATCAGATTATGAAAATCAATTAAAATTAGCACAGTCAAAAATAGATATGAGAATAGTTCAATCAACTTATTCTGTAACTCAAGCATTTTTAAATGATTTAAAAACATATAAAGAAACCTGTAAATCTGAAGTTTGGGGAATTACTCCAGAAATTGCCAGATGGTGTCATAAAAATGGTTCTCCTAAATTACTTGAATTATTACAAAATTTTGGAGAGATAAATAAATATACAGTAGATCAAATTAAGGAAGAAAATCATTTATATAATGTAGTGGTTCAATTTAAAAATTTGTTTGAAAGTAATAATATAAGGTTAATTACAAATAGTAAGAATTCATTCAATGTTATAAGTAATATAAGAAATAATATAGTAATTGTTGTTGATACGATACAATTTATTGCATTGAAAAAAACTTATTTATTTGAAGATAAAAAAGCAAAAGTAGATATAAAGGAACTTTTAAGGGTTGGCAGAATAAGTTCTCAATCTTACGATAATGCTACAAATCTTATATGCAGACATGGTAATTTTAAACAAGATTATAAATATTATTATGCAGACACCAGCATAAATGAAATTGCATATGTTGATAAAAGTAGTCATAAAATATGTGTATTAGATTATAATTCATTCATTCAAAAATTTAAATACTATATATACGAAAATAAGATTGATATGAAAAAAAATCAGGCATTATTAAACTATATGCAAAATAATTCAACAAAATATGAAGAAAATGATTATAAACATCATTTAAGACAACTAGGCATATTTATAAATAAATGATAGATAGATAAAAAAAGGAGCAAAATATGAATAATAAAATAGCAATAGTAACAGGTGGTACATCTGGAATTGGGAAAGAAATTGTCAAAGAATTATTAGATAAAGGCTGTAAGGTCATCACATGTTATCATAATAATGAAATATCAGCAAAGGAAACAGAAAAAGAATTTAGTAATGAAAACTTAACTATTATTAGATGTAATGTAAGCAATGAAGAAGAGGTTATTAGTATGTTTAAGATAGTAAAAGATAAATATGGTAAGGTTGATTATCTTGTTAATAACGCTGGAACTTTTATTGATAACTTAATTAAAGATTTTAATATTGATGACTTTAAAAAAGTTTTGGATGTTAATTTACTAGGAAAAGTAATTTGTACTAAATATGCCTATGAAATTATGAATGATAATGGAGCAATTGTAAATATTTCTTCTCATTTAGGAGTTGTACCATGTACTGAATCTCCTGCATATTGTGCTGCCGCTGCTGGCATAATTAACTTTACTAAAGCAACAGCAATAGAATATGCTAATAAAAAAATAAGAGCAAATAGTATTTGTCCCGCATTTACCCCAACTCCATTATCATTGAGAGGATGGAAGCAAGAAGAAATAGATCAAAAATTAAAAGAAACGCCATTGGGAAGATTTGCAACTCCTGAAGATACAGCCAAACTTTGTTTATTTCTGCTTTCTGATGATTCCAGTTTTATTACAGGAGAAAACATTTGGATTAATGGAGGCAGATTATGAATAAAGTATATATAGTTCATTGTTGGGATGGAACAAAGGAAGATGGTTGGTATCCTTGGTTAGATGAAAAAATAGCAAATAATGATAATAAAGTAATTAGATTTGATATGCCAAATACTGCAACTCCTAAAATAAAAGAATGGGTTGAAGAATTAGATAGGCAAGTTGATAAATTAGATGAGAATACATATTTTGTAGGACATAGTATAGGTTGTCAAACTATAATGAGATATTTAGAAAAAACAGATGTAAAAAAAATTGGTGGAATATTATTTGTTGCCCCTTGGTTAGATTTGCTTCCAGAAGCAGTTAGTGATGAAGAATCTTATAATATAGCTCAACCTTGGATTAATACTCTTATTGATTTTGAAAAAGTTAGAAGTGTTACAAACAAAATTACTTGTATCTTTTCTGACAACGATTATTTTGTTTCTTTGGAACAAGAAAAAAGATTTAAAGAACTACTTCATGCCAAAACATTAATTGTAAAAGATAAAGGACATATTAGTGTTGATGATGGCATAAAAGAATTAGATGAAATTTATAAGGAACTATGTGAAATTATTAATGATAAAGTTAATGATTATGATAAATTTGCTGAAAAAAGGCATTATGAAGTTACAAATGGAATGAAGAAATCATTAAGATTTGTAGAAAAACCTATGATGATTTCTATGTTACCCAATTTAGAAGGAAAAAGAATTCTTATGTTAGGATGTGGAACTGCTGAAGAAAGTGAATTGTTAAGTATATATAACCCTAAAAATATAACTGGAATTGATATATCTGAAAAATCTATTGCAGTTGCTAAAGAAAGTTATCCAAATTGCGATTTCTATGTCGGTGATATGTTAAAACTTCCATTTAAAGATAATGATTTTGATTTCATATTTAGTAGTTTAGCAATTAGTCATGTTGAAGATAAAGACAAGGCTTTTAAAGAATTATATAGAGTTTTAGATAATGGTGGACAATTATTATTTTCGGTTGGTCATCCAATAAGATTTGCTACTGAAAAAATTGGTTATAATAATACTTCATATCATGTTATTGGATTTGAAGCAGGTAATGAAGGCAATCATATATTGGGAAACTATATGTCCCATACAAAACAAGTTAATTATTTCAAGGATAATGAAGTGTTAGAAGAGTTTATTGCTCCACCATCATATTTTTTTGAAATACTTATGAAAAATAATTTTGTAGTTGAAAATTTTAAGGAATCAAGATGTATTGATGAATGTAAAGAAGTAGATGAAGCTTATTACAATAGATTTCACGAACTACCACAATTTATGGCTTTTTTGGCAAAAAAATAAAAGACAATGGCTAGGCTACAAATTCCTAGAATTGTCTTTTTCTTTTTGTATATCTTTATCAAAATTATTAAGATTATCTTGCATAGTTTCAGAACGTTTTCTAATCTCTTTACAATAATTATCTAATTTGCGAAGTTCTTTTATTTTGGGTTGAATATCATTTATTTCAGCAAGTATTTCTGATTTTTTATCTTCGGTTTTTGCCCTATGATATCGTTTCCATAGATTTTCTCTTTTACCCATAAGATTTTGATATTCTTCGTAGTTATTTTTAACAAAATTATATAAATCTTCTATAGTCTCAATCTTATTATTTACCATAAATCTTGTTTGCTCGGAAAATGAATCTAGTTTTTTTATCTCTTGCCTTATATAGTAAGATAAATATTGTTTAGGATGTTTCTTTGGGAATACTCCTAAAAGATAACAATAGTATAAATATAAGCCATAAATACCCTTATGATGATTATTAGTTGTTGATAAATATTCTTGAAAGATAGATTTATGAGTCATAGGTTTAAAAACGACTTGACTTGAATGATATAATCTCTCATTTATACTATCTTTTGAATAATCATTACCAAATGCTTTTTCTATTCTAACTTTATCACAATTATCTCTATAAATCGTTATAATGCCATTACGATAATAAGTTTTATATCCTAGTAATTTCATTCTATCCATAACTTGTTCTAGAGTGACTGAATAACTTATAACACTATCTAAATCATCTTTAAGAGTTTTATAATAATCATTATCTATTACTTTATGATTATAAGTGTTTTTATAACCAACATCTTCATCTAAAATAGAAAATCCATATTCAGCACATAGTGAATCGGATATATTTCTTAACTTGGCTAGATTGATGCGATTGTTATTATACTTTTTACCAGTTTTGAATGAAACGGAGTTGATTATGAAATGATTGTGTATGTGATTAGTATTTTGATGAGTAGCAACAACCACTTCATAATCTTTAAACATTTCACTAACAAACTTAACTCCTATCTCATGAGCAATATCTGGAGTGACTTCTCCTTCCTTAAATGACTGATATCCGTGATAAGCAAGAACACCAGCATTTTTACGATAATAATCTTTTGTATCTTTCATATCATCAAAGGGATTATCTTCACAACAATTTAAACAACTTACATAACATATTTTTTCTTTTTTGAAATCATAATCTTTTTTACCCTCTAAAAAATCATAATCAACTTTACCATAATCTTTATTAGTAGTCTTTTCCGGATTGATAATATAATTAATAGATTGTTTTAAATTATTTTTAATACTCCAAATTGATGTTGTCGCCATTAATAAGGGTTAGCCTTTCTAAAGAGTGGATTTATATGGTGGGAGTATAAATCCGTTGCTTGCTTATAGACAACATCATACATAGATTAACTCCTTCAAGATAATTTCTTCGGCACAATTTCTATAATTATTCATCAATTTTACCCATTCAAGTTGATTATCTTCTTTACTTTTTTCAGATAGTTTTTCATCATTTTTAATATAATTATCCATTAAGATTTTAAATCTATCTTTGCATTCATTACTGACTGAAACAAGATGATTTGTTAATTTATCTTGCATAAGAAGGCTCGTATAAAGACATTTCTTATGCTCTTTAAGGTAATTTAATCTCAAGTATCCATACTTGTTAATTTCTCCATAATTTTGATTTTTAATAATTAAATTTGGTAATAAATAATCTCCAACTTTTGTATAATTTAATTTCATTTTTCATCTCTCTCTTTCTTTATTCTTAATATTTTTTTCGTAAAAATCTACTGATTTTGTTTTAGAATTATATTTGAAATATCCTACATCATTGTTCTTATCAACAAGTTTTATAGTAAATTTATCTAGTAAATATAGACTTACTGAGTCAGTATTAAATTGTTGTTTTAGATAGGCAAGAACTTTAAATTGTTCAATAGTATTTACTTGATTCTTGCTAATATTTTCCTTATTAAGTAGTTGCATAGTTATCAACTCCTTTAACAATTTTATTTCTCGGTTTAGTAGGATTATAGGTAACGATACCATATTTAGTATCAACATCATCTTTGGTAATTGGTGATTTTGTTGTACTTTCAGTAGGTGATATAGGTAATACTCTAATTATTTTTTCATTTTCTTTAGGCGTAAATTCTCCAATAATATTGCCAGTTTCTTCATCTACTTTCTCATAAATTTGATAGAAATTAGTTTCGTAATATTCATTTAATCTATCTAAATATTCTTGTACTTGGTTATTAGATATATTCCCAGTGCCTAAAATAACATCTTCTTTACCATTAATTTCACAAGGTACCAACACATCAAACACACCTTTATCAACTAATTTTATTAACATATCGATAAAACTTTTTCTAAAATTAATTCTTTCAATATGAAGTTCATTTTGGTTATCTTTTGTTATGATAATTGATTCTACTAATTTAGAAATAAACTCTTGTTTTTCTTCTTTTGATTTACTTTCCCAAGTAGTTTTTACCACACTATTTAAAGTATCAAGTCTTATCATAGTTTCTCTTTCAATATCACGATCAGCCATTAATTGTTGAGGTGAGAAAGTAACATTATCTAAATCAAGTATTTCATTTTTCTTTTGTTCTAGTATTTCTAGTTTATCTTCAATTAGTTTATAATCTTCTGAAAAATCTTCCATTTCAACAATACCACTCATATAAGCCTTTTTGATGCGTTCTTTTTGTTTTTCTAATTGTTTCATCTCTTTATCTATATCATCATTCTTTGTAGGTTTATGGTCTGCTAGAATAGGCAAGAAATACTTTTTGACTGCCATATCGTACTCAACCATATCATAAATAAAGTTTGATAGTAACTCTTCAATCTTATCTTCTCTAAAATTCAAGTGACACTTTTCACAATTATAATACATATACTTTTTCTTTTTACCGCCAGAGCCTTTGCATTTCATAATTCTGCCACAAGTAGGGCATTTTATTTTCTGAAAGAATAGATAAACTCTATCTCTAGTGTAAGTTCTCTGATTTTTTTCTTTCTGATGTTGGCATTCTTTCCATACTGCTCTTGAGATAATAGGTTCTACAACATTCATATAAACAACTGGTTCAATTTGTTTATTTTTCGCAATTCTCTTAAATTGCTCATAATCACCCATATATATTTTATTATCAATAATCTTTTGAATAGTGGTATCTTTCCATTTCTTTGGTTTTAAAAGTTCTTCTTCGTTAAAAATATTGGATATTTGTTGAAAACTTTTACCTTCCAAATACATCTTAAATATTCTTTCAATTACTGATTTGGTAGTTTCATCAATAATTGTTTTCTTATTACCATCTTTTTTATATCCAAGTGCTAAAACTCCTGGTAAATGTCCTGACTTGATGGCTCCATTTAAGCCAAACTTCGTTCTTTCTGATACGATTTCAATTTCTAGTTGTGATAATACTGTAAGCATTCTTACAAAGAATCTACCATTAGCAGTAGAGGTATTAACATCATCTCTATCACAAACTAGGAAACAATTATATTGCTCAAGTACCGATATAAGTTCTTCTAAATCTCTAACGCTTCTTGTAACTCTATCTAACTTATAAGCCACAATATAGTTGATTTTACCTTTCTTCATATCAGATAACATTTCTTGAAATGCAGGTCTATGTTCCATATCTTTTGCACTTATTCCTGCATCTTCATAAATTTTAAATACTTCATAACCTTTAAATGCACAAAGTTGCAAAAGTTTTTCTTTTTGTTCTCCTAAAGAAAATCCTTCTCGTGCCTGATCCTCTGTTGAAACACGAATATAAACTGCTGCGATACTCCTTTCATTATCCATAATTATCATTTCTCCTTTCTTTTTTGGAATAGTGAAAGGCACCAAAAAAGGTGTCACATAACAAGGACACCTAGAATATATTGATTTTCACACGACAAAATAAATCAATATAGTGGGAGTATATAAACTCACCAATTAATGCCTTGCTATGTACTCTGATAATTCAGACAATGGGATATTCTTTTTTAAATTCCCTATGTAAAAATGTTTCTGTTCATTGAAGAATAAGTATAACTTATTATCAATAATCACTTTATGTGGTTCCACGTATGCTAAATTTGTATGTTCCACAATTCGTAAGTAACCCTCTATGATTTCATAGGAGAGGTTATTAAATTTGCAAGACCATTTAATTTTGTCTTTGAGTTCATCACTCATATTGATTTTCTTTTTTACGATACTAATCATACCACATCACACCTTTCTTGACTAGACTAATTTAGTCGACAAAAAAATCAATCATATTTCAGACTGATTTAATCATTAACGTCACATTGGTGCGACGATTTTACCTTTTGGAGCAGATGATAATAGGGTTTTAAACCTAAAATCTAAAAAATATCCCTCACTCGTTAAATAGATTATATAGCATTTTTGCTTAAATGTAAATAATTTAAATTAATCTTACACAAGGAAGTTTCCGTTAAATACTAAATTAAATAGTGCTGCTATAATAGGGATTAGTTTTAATGAAATTGAAATATTAATTTTTGTTTTTTTACTCATAAAAATTCCTCCTTTTGGTTTACAGATTGATTTAATTGAAGGATTCGAACCTTCTTCTCCTTGCTCGGAAACAACTGAAATGTTACTATAATTAAACCTTATATTATAGTTTTTTTCACTTGTTCCTTGTATAAAATTAATTTATAAGATTATTATACAATATTGGTTACATATTATCTAGTTATTATAGTCAATTTTTTTAAAATATTGTATAATTTAATTAGTCGAAATACTTGGAGGAAACTATGATAGATATTAATGTTATTAAGGAAAATGTAAATACACTCTCAAAAAAATTAGATAGTTTAAATATTGATAGTATTTTTATAGAACAAGATGGCAAATTAGATAGAATTTTTTATAATAAGGAACAATCACATGAGTTAAGAAGTTGTGCAAAACTTTTAGTGTCTATGGCAATAGGAATAGCAATAGAGGATAAAATGCGTGTTGATGGTGTTCCTTTATCGTTAGATACTAAAATATATCCTTCAATAGAAAAATTAGTAGATATTAAAAGTAAAAATAATTTATCAAAAATTCAAAAATGGACAGTTAGGAATTTACTGACACATACTACAGGTTATGAAAGTCAAATGATGTCGGAAAGATACATTAAAGACATTGATAAAAATAAATTGTTAGAGTATGTCTTAAATTATGATATTCCGTTTGATGTAGGAATAAGATTTGCTTATAATAATGTAGAACCATTTGTTTTATCAGTATTTTTTCAAGAAACATTTGGAGTAAATCTAAAAGATTATATAAATGAAAAGATATTTAAAAAATTGAACATTAAAGAATTTGAATGGGATAATTATGGAAAGTATTGTCCAGCATCTACTGGTTTATATTTAAAACATTCTGATTTTCATAAAATAGGACAACTTTTATTAAATAATGGAAAATATAATGGAGAGCAAATCATTCCAGAAAATTGGATAAGAGAAATGTCATCAATGCAATTAGAAACTCCTTCTGCATATAAACCAGAAAGAGTTTTACCTAAAATTGGGATAGGATATTATACTTTCGTTTCAAGAGATGGTTATCTTTTTAGAGATGGATCTAATGGACAATACATTATTGTAAACAAAGAGAAAAATTTGTTAATAACTATAATGTCATCAGAAAAAGATATGGGAAATGTTACAGAAATCTTGAGAGGTTTAATATAAAGCATTTTTTAATATGATAATGAATACTATATTTTATAATTTTAATGATAAAATCAAACTAATGCTTAAAACATTAAAAAAAGAATATGAAGAAATTATATCTAATTATGGTGAAGATAAAATATTTAACAAAAGTTTGCCTATTCAAGCTAGCAAAAAATGTACTAAAAAACAAAAGGAACAAGTAGATAAATATATTACTAAATTATTTATTCCAACATTTCAGACATTATCACCTATGATCGATGATGGAATAATTGAGTGGGATTTAGTAAGTGATAAAGTTGAATTAACATCAATTGAGTGTAATTCTAAACTATACGAAAATTTAATATATGAGAGTTGGGATAAACTTTATATTTACAAATACATAAGATATAACACATTATTAAACTTTATATTGCAGTTATATATTATCTTTGAACGAGAATTAATTTCTACTATCAAAAAATATGATAATAACTTTTCAAATTATACATTATTTGGAGCTATAAAATATTTAGAAAAGAATTTTAAAATAGTTTATTCTTCAGAATTAAAAAGTAAGTTGGATTTATATAGAAATATTATTAATGTACATAAACATGGATATGGCACAAGTTATATTGATATTGAAAAAAACAATTTGGATATAATTAACTTTTCTTTAAATAAAGATAATTTTGATTATACCTTCTTATTTAATTTAAAAAAAATTAGTTTCAATGAATTATATAATACGATTCTTGAATTTGTAGAATCATTAGATATAAAAAATAAGGAAGAAAGGAATTAATAAAGATGTCTGATATACATAAACATACCCACTTACTACTAAATTGTTTAGGAACTGTTGGTTCTATAGTTAGTGGATACATTTCAGAATATATGACTGAACAAGAAATCAAAGATATAAATAAAAAAATTAATATTTTGAATAAAGAATTAAAGGAGTTTAATATTTTCCAATATAAAATTGTAAATAGAATAAAAATTAGAGATTTAATTGTAAAAGTATTATCGGAAGAAGATGATATTTTCATGGAGTTGTGTGTTGGACTTTTATCTTTATCTGAAGATAATTTTGAAAATATAATTGACGGTTTTATGAAATTAACTAAAAATGATATAGATGTTTTATATTACAACTTATGGAAAAAAAGAAATAATAAAAATTTTGATATAGAATCTGTAAAAAAGGAAATTAGTGATAATTTTGAATTTACTCCAGATTTAGTAATGAGTCATGCATATAGGGTTAATAAAGAAGTATTTTCTAAAAAAGAAAATAGTTTATTAATCGGTGATAGTTTAACATTAATGCCTAATCTTGAAAGCTCAATAGTATATAATGTTTTTGAAAAATTGGCATACAATAATTTTATAAAATTAACTATTTATATGCCTGATATTACCCAAGATTCATTTGGAACTTATATTTGTTTTAATTTTACCTATTTAGGTATTCATATATGTAAAATAATGGAGGAAATTGAAAGGAAAAGAAATGAAAAATGAAAGAAATATTTTTAAGTTTTAGACCAGAATATTTTAAGCCATTATTATATGGAATTAAAAAATATGAATATAGAAAAAGATTTTGTGAAGAAGAAACAAGAGCATATCTATATTTAAGTGGAAAATCAAGACAAGTTATTGGTGTTATGGAATTAGGTAAACCTATTCGTTTAAATCTAACAAGAGAAGATTATTTGAACTATCCAGAAACATTGAAAAGAGTTGATGAATATATTTTAAACAATGATATAAATGCAGTTCCTATTAAATCTTTAGCACTATTTGATAATCCAATTAGTTTAGATGAAATTAGAAATATAATTCCCAACTTTATGCCACCCCAAATGTATTTTGTATTAGACAATCATCTCAAGTTAAAATCATTATTAGAAAAGCATCCACTAAATGAAAGATTGTTTATCCATAATCATGATAGAATTTACTATGATAATCTAGCTATGTCTGTAAGTGAATTAGAAAAGACAGATGAGTTTAAAAAATTACATTCACTACATGAAAGCAATAACGATTTTGATAATATAAAGTATTAATATGTATAATACGCATGCAAATTGACTATGTCAATTTGCAAGTGCGTTTCTAAATTATTAAAATTTAGTATGTATCAAAGACTCCGACTATTTAAAAATGTCGTAGTCTTTTTCTAATGATTCTTTATTGATAAAATCATTTACTTCTATTTCAGTATCTATATCTATTACAGTTACGTTGTCTTCGGTGTACAAAAACGTACAACTTTCTCCCCAATCCCGCCCAGGGTAAGGGGATCGTCTACTGCTCCACCAGGATGATGTCCTCCCCAAAGCGTTTTACCGCCTCCCAGGGGATCACCTTGTCCTCCTCCCGGCCCAGCAGGCCGAAGAAGCGGCGCTTTCCAGGGACCACCAGGGCCCGGACCTGACCGGTCTCCAGGTCCACCTCCATGTCCCCCACGTAGCCGTACCGGGAGCCGTCCTCCACGCTGATGACCTCTTTATACCTGAGCTCGGCGATTCTGCTCTCCATACCCATTCCCTCCCAACGCTGTTGGTTCAGAGTATGCGGGGAGGGGGATGTCCTATGCGCTGAGAAGGCCCTTTTTGACCAGAAACTCGTGGGCCGTCTGGGCCACGTCCCGGCCGTCCACGTCCACGGCGTAGGTCAGCTCCACCATGTCCTCGCTGGTCACCTGGCCGGTGAGGAGCTCCAGCACCTGCTCCAGGT
>CATKYP010000016.1 GCA_949840855.1 uncultured Bacilli bacterium
AAATATAAACAAAAAAAGATTTTAGGATGTAGGATATGGAATTTCGGATAATTATGATAGCTTTTATATGTATGGGTTGAAGTTGTTAACTAGCTGGTACTTGGTGGAGTAAAAATAAAAAAGAAGAAAAATATAAAAAGCAATAATTTTCACACAAGTTATTATTAAAAATTACAATTTGAAAGTGAGGTTTAAATTATGTGGGAAGAATTAGGTATTAGTGGAGGAACAGCAATTATCATTTTAATATCATTATATTTTATAATAAAATGGGCTGTTAAAAATGGGATAAAACAAGCATATAGAGATATTACAGGAAAAGAAACTGCTGATGATATAAAAACTAATAAAATAATAAAAGAGTTACGACTAGAAGATGAAAAAAAGAAAAAAGAAAAGTAAAAATTACAAGTATACTTTAAGATGTAAATAATTTAATATTTATATCTTATTTTTTTATGTTAAATTATTTACCAAGAGTTTAAGTGAGAACAGCAAATTACAGAGGTCAAAGAATCTAACAAATTGACAGTTCAGCTTTTATTTCTATTATTAATTTAGTTTAAGATAGTGAGGTCAAAGAATCTATATAACAAGCTTGATGAAATAATGGTGGAAACAGAAGACTTAAATTCAGGAATATGATGGAAATAATATAAATGAACAATTATTTTTAAATGGATTATTTACTAAGAAATCATCATCTACTTCATTATCTACAAATACTACAGAAGTACCTACAGATAGTATTAATGAAGTAACATTAATGGATTTATATAATAACTTTTATATTACTATGCGAAAAATATTATTAAATATTAATAATAAAGAAAATAAGGATAAAATATTTGAAAAACAACATCCTATAACAACTATATTTATTATTTTAATGATTATAGCATCTTTTTGCTTAATTACTATACCACCGATTTTTACTTATGGAGAACCTGCTACCTTACTACTTGCATTATTATTACCATGTATTGCAATTATAGTATTTCTAATGTCATTAGGTGCAACTCAAACTATTTACGTAAATGGTAGAGCTACACACTCATCTATAGGTACAAAATTATTTGATTTTGTTTGGGGAGGAATGTTTGGTGGAATCCCTTGGGCATTAATGGTATTACCTGCATTATTGCAAGATTTCACTTATTTAATTGGATATATAATAGGTTTAAGTTGCATAATTGGTATGATTATATGTATAAAATACTTGCCCAAAAGAAACCCTTATGGAAATGAAATTTTAGGAAAAATAAGAGGGTTTAGAAAATTTCTTAAAACAGTCGAAAAAGATAGATTAGAAACAATGGTTATGCAAGACCCTACTTATTTTTATAATATTCTTCCTTTTACTTATGTTTTAGGTATATCAAATAAATATATTAAAAAATTTGAAACTATATCTTTACAAGCCCCAGCCTGGTATGATAGCCCTACTGAATTTAATATTGCAACATTTGGAAGCTTTATGAATAATACAATGACGTCAGCACAAAACATAATGTCATCAAGTTCATCAAGTGATTCAAGTGATGGAAGTTTTTCTGGCGGAGGATCATCAGGAGGAGGTTCTGGTGGTGGAGGGGGAGGATCTTGGTAATATAAATTTATTTATAACTATAATTCACAATCATAAAAATCGAGACAAAAAGTTTTATAACTAAGAGCTCGATTTTTAATAATAAAATAAATCTTTAGTAAAATTTGCTATTCTAATAGAACTATAACAATGAATGAGAATTCCCTTTTAAATCATATTTAATGAATATTACAAACTTATCATAAATAATATTATTATCTTTTTGTATAGAAAGTTAATAATGCAGCTAATTTATTTGTATCTAAATAAAAACTATGATAGAATACCTTCAATGAAGTAGGTGATAAAATGGCTCATGTCTTTATAGTTGATGAAACAACTTTACCAGTTCATTTACAATATAAATTCGCAGGTACTGGAGCGAAAAACTATAATTGCAGTTATTTAGTTGATAATAGTGTTGAAATAAATGCAAACATTGAGAGAGTATTAACAGAAATGATTGCAGATATTTATAGAGTAAAAAAGGAAGATAAAATCCTGTTTTATTTACAAAAATCCGCAAAGCACGAAGGTATGTTTTTTGGTAGTTTTAAAGCTATAGAAAATGCATTCTTATGCGAAGATAAATACTTAAATAATAGACTTGAAAAAAATCTAACATTTAGAGTTTTAATTGAACCTGATGAAGTATATGAACAAGGAATTACTGAAAGGGAATGTCTAGATTCATTAGAAGGAATAACTCATCCAAGTCAAATGTGTTGGAGTCTTATTTATAGAAAATTAAATGGTAATAGAGGGTGTACCATGATAACAAATTATGAATATGATAAAATTATGGATAAAATAAGACTAAAAAACAACAATAAGAAATTATCAGGTAATAACTTTGACTATTATAAAGATGAAAGTAAATTAATAAGTTGTAGTCATCAAGCACAATACAATGGAGAAAAACAATCTCTCAATATATTAAACAGATTAGTTTATAAGAAATTAAAAAGAGGTTCATATGAAACACATTTACAAGCCTATATTTTACAAAATATTTTTGATATAAATATACTAAAAGTAAATAATGAAAAGATAGTTTGGATAGGAAATGAAGTATCTTGTGGGGTAGGAATGCAAAGTATAGATATTTGCCTTATCCAAGAAAACGATGAAAAAGCTGATATCATTATTTGTGAATTAAAAGACGAACAACCCAAAGAATATATAAATAATCAATTATTAAAATATATTGATTGGATAAAAGATTATATAATACCCCAATATAATAAAAAGGTAATTATACATCCAACAATAATCGCACCACCGCCCAATAAAAAAACAAAAAATATATATCAACAAATCAAAGAAAATTCATCTAAAATTGAAAAAAATTATATGGTAGAAGAAATTAGATATATATCATTTAAAGAAGAGAACAAAGCAATTATCTTTGAGGAGGAAAAATAGTGAATCAACCAAAGTTTAAAATAGGATCCAAACCTTATTTATTCATTAAACTTGCCCAACCTGACAATGAAGGCATAAGCAGATGGGTATCAAAAAAAGAGTTTATTGGTGAATATTCTGATCTTATGTTTAAAAACGGAGCAGATTGGTGTAGAAAGGAAGCAACGATTGCTAAATATTATTATGTAGAATTTGATAAAGAAATAACACCAGGTAAAGGTATTGATAGAATTAGATTAAATGGTTTCAAAAAAGAAGAAGATAGATTAGGAAGCCAATCAATAAGAACAGATATAAAAAATTACTATAAAAGTAAAAGATGCATTATACTAAATACTTCAAAACCAGAAGTAGATCATAAAAATGGTTGGAAGAATGATAAAGCAATGGATTTGAAAACGCAAACTTTAGAGGACTTTCAACCATTAAGTAAGGCTGCAAATGATGCAAAAAGGCAGTTCTGCAAAGAATGCAGAAAGACTAATAAAAGATTTGATGCTAAAAAATTGGGATATCCTATGTCATTTTATAGTGGAAATGAAAATCATCCTGGAAACTCTCAAGGATGTATAGGCTGTTTTTGGTATGATCCACTTGAATTTAGAAAACATTTGAAAGAAGACAAATAATAATTTATTATAACTTATAAAAATTAAATATTTGTCTTTTTTGTTTTTTGGAAAATTAAGATATATTCATGACTAAAGACATAAAAACCGCCAAGCAACGATCTATATTTCCAAATAGACTTATTGTTCTGTTTAGCTTTAGTTTCACTAATATTTTTAACAACTATTGACTTTAATAAAAAATTCTTAGCTAACATTAATTGTGTAACATATGAATTAAGAGGTATCCATTCTCCGTTTTTATAAATATCACCAATAACAATTCCAAGATATCTGTCGCACTCTAAATATTTAGTAGTATTATCGATAACTTTAGAAAAACCATTAATAAATTCATCAAGTGTAGTACAATTAGCTAAATTTCCTTCTAAGTTATTGAATTTGATTATATCCCAATATGGCGGATGATATATTATTAACTGAACCTTATCAATATTATTTTTCTGCAAAATCTCATCTAGATTGACAACTGCACTATTTGAATTAATAAATTCCAGTTTTGAAGTACCTAGTTCTGTAGTTGATCTTTCTTTAGCAATTTCTAAAATATTTTTATCAATATCTATTCCAATCGCATTCCTATTAAGTTTTCTACACTCTATTAAAGTAGTACCACTACCAACAAAAGCATCTAAAATCCAATCATTTTCCTTAGTATATCTTTTTATTAATTGATTAGGAATTTGTGGTATAAAGTTCCCATGATAGTCACCTAAATGATTACCTGAGTTATCCCTTTTATCTATAATCCAAAGACTATCAGTAATAATATCATCATAATCTTTCCAATTTTTCATATCAATATCATTAATCTTTTTTTTGTTCACAGTATATCACCTTCTGAAATTATAACACAAAATGATTTATATATAAATATTACAAATTATATCAAAACATATTATGTTATAATAAAAAAGGAGGAGTAATATGAACTATATAGGATCAAAAACTTCAATACTTAAGTATATTGACGAAACAATAGAAGACTTTATAAAACCAGAGACAAATGATTTACTATTTTGTGATATTTTTGCAGGAACAAGTGCAGTTGGTAAATACTTTAAAAAGAAGGGATATAGTATAATTTCTAATGATATCCAATACTATAGCTATATAACAGCGAAGCACTTTATAAAAAATAATAATGATTTAGATTTTGAAAAATTAAAAGAAAAAAATATAGAGCCATTTGAATACCTAAATAAAATAGAACCTAAAAAAGGCTTTATATATAATAACTATTCATTAGAAGGAACAACAGGAGATGAATTTGAAAGACAGTATTTTAGTGCAGAAAATGCCAAAAAGATAGATGCTATAAGAGTACAAATAGAATTTTGGAAAAATAAAAAAATAATCAATGAAAAAGAATATTATTTTCTAATAGCAAGTCTAATAGAGTCCGCTGATAAAGTTGCTAATACTGCTTCAGTTTATGAAGCATTTCTTAAAAAAATGAAAAAATCTGCTAGCAATAATTTAGAATTAAAACCTGTAGAAATAATAATAAATAAAAAATGTAAAAAATTAGAGGTATATAATGAAGATAGTAACATTTTGGTTAACAAAATAAAGGGAGATATTTTATATATGGATCCACCATATAATACAAGAAAGTATGATACTAATTATCATATGTTAGAAACAATAGCTTTATATGATAATCCAGAGATAAAAGGAAAAACAGGAATAAGAACAGAACAAATAAAAAGATCAAAATATTGTATAAAAAAAGAAGCAATAAATGTTCTAGAAGAATTAATCAAAAATGCTAAGTTTAAATATCTTTTATTAAGCTATAATGATGAAGGAATAATCTCATTAAAAGAAATAGAAACAATAATGATAAAGTATGGAAGATACAAATTATATGAAAAAGAACATAAAAGATATAAAGCTGATAAAAAAAGAACATATTTGAAAAATACAACAATAGAATATATACATTGCCTTGAAAAATTAAATGATGATAGATAAATTGATAAAATAAAAACAAAAAAAGGAGCATAATTGCTCCAATCTATATACAGAGGATCTTCACACTACATAGTGAACCTTCCTCACTAATATAATATGTAAAGAACAAAAAAATATACACAAAAATGTTTAAAATAAAAAAACAATGTGTATAATAAGATTAGAAAGTTGGGATAAAATGGACATAAATGAATTAAAAAGAGAATTAAATAAGCAAAAAGATAAAATAAACGATTTATGGAGGGCTCTTTGACGTTGAAGCAAAAAAAGAAAAAATAAGAAAACTAGAAGAACAGACACAATCTGAAAATTTCTGGAGCAATGAAAAACTTTCTAAAGAGATATTTGCCGATATATCTTCATTAAAAAATATAGTAGTTCCACTAGAAAAAGCAAAAAATGATATAGAAACTAATATTGAGCTATTAGAACTTGGTGATAAAGAAATATTAGAAAGTATTCAAGAAGAAATAAATGAAGTAACTAAAACAATAGAAGAATTAGAAAAGTTTCTATTACTAAGCGGAAAATATGATAATAAAGGTTGTATATTAGAAATTCATAGTGGTGCAGGAGGAACAGAAGCTTGCGACTGGGCAATGATGCTTTATCGAATGTACATTAGATGGTGTGAAAAAAAGTGTTATAAAATAAAAACATTAGACTATCAAGAAGGAGATGAAACTGGCATAAAAAGCTGTTCTATTGAAATATCAGGAGAAAATGCTTACGGTTATTTGAAATGTGAAAAAGGAGTACATCGTTTAGTTAGATTATCTCCATTTGACGCTAATAATAAAAGACACACTTCATTTGCATCTGTTGAATTAACACCAGAAATAGACAATGATATAAATGTAGAAATACAAGAAGCTGACTTAAAAATAGATGTTTATCGTTCATCGGGATGCGGAGGACAAGGAGTAAATACAACAGACTCTGCTGTAAGAATTACTCACCTACCAACAAAAACTGTGGTAACTTGTCAAAATGAAAGAAGTCAAATTCAAAATAAAGAAGAAGCTTTAAGAGTATTAAAAATAAAACTTCAAATATTAGAAGAAGAGAAAAGAGAAAAAGAAATGAATCATATAAAAGGAGAAACTAAGAATATAGAATTTGGCTCGCAAATAAGAAGCTATGTAATGCATCCCTATTCACTAGTAAAAGATCATAGAACAAATATTGAGACTTCCAATGTATCAAAAGTTTTAGATGGCCATATAGACCTATTTATTGATGGATACCTAAAGGAGCAAATGAAATATGATAGATAAAACTAAAGAAAATATATTACATGACATATATCAAAAAGGAAAAATTAAAAGATACATACAACTAATAATAGGAGTATTTCTATCAGCACTTTCCTTTAACTTATTTTGTTCACCAAATGAACTAGTAGCAGGAGGGGTGAGTGGAACTTCTATAATAATTAATTATCTATTTAATATAGATCAATCATTATTCGTTGCAGTAATAGATGTTTTTCTTTTAATAATAAGTTATTTTGCTTTAGGAAAAGAAAAAACAATTCATTCGGCTCTAGGTAGTCTACTATTTCCTTTATTCATAAAACTAACCCAAAACATTAATGATGTTTTAAATTTAGATACTTCAGTTCTATTATTATCAGCCATTTTTGCTGGAGTAATTCAAGGATTTGGTTCGGGTCTAGTATTTAAAGCAGGATTCTCAACTGGCGGAACTGATATTGTTAATCAAATAATCTCAAAATATTGTAAAGTAAGTATTGGAAATGCTATGTATTTCAGTGATGGATTAATAATAGTTTTAAGTGGATTGGTATTCGGAGTTAATAAAATAATGTATGCTATTGTTCTATTATATATATTAGGTTATATAACAGATAGAGTCATATTAGGAATATCAGATTCTAAAGCTTTCTATATCATAACTAAAAAGGAAAACCAAATTAAGGATTACATTATTGATGAACTACATCATAGTGTAACAGTATTAAGTGCAGAAGGTGGCTTTAAGAGCAAAAAAGAAACTGTCCTAATGTGCGTTTTACCAACGAAAGAATACTATCGCTTAAAAGAAGGAATAAATGAGATAGATAAAAATGCATTTTTCGTGGTAACTGATGCCTATGAAGTGGTTGGAGGTGCTTGATGGAAGATAAAAAAATAAAGGAAAAAGTAATAGAAAAATCAAATCAAACACTTTTATCAAGATATATAATGATGCTAGTGGCATTATTTGTATCAGCACTTTTATATAATCTATTATTACAACCAACTAAAATAGTAACAGGCGGTGTAAATGGTATTGCTATTATAAACAAATACTTAAATGGTATTAATTCATCAATAACAATATTTGCAATTTCCTTAGTTATGGTAATACTAAGCTATATTTATCTAGGAAAAAAACGTACTATTGGAACATTAACTGCAACTTTTATCTATCCCATATTAGTAGAACTAACTAGTTATTTAACAAAGTATATTTATATAGACTTAACAGATTTATTAGTTATCTCAATATTTATAGGTGTTATTGGAGGACTTGCTAATGGAATGATTTACAAAACAGGTTTTTCAAATGGAGGGTTACCAGTTATTAGTCAAATACTTTTTGAGGAATATGGTATTCCAATAGGAAAAACAAATTTTGTAATAAATGTTATTATTATATTAATAGGAAGCTATTTCTTTGGAACCAATATGATAATGTATGCCATAATAATATTGTATATAAATAGTCTAATTGTAGATAAAATAATACTAGGAAGCACTAAAAGTAAAGCAATATACATATTTACTTCAAAAGAAGAAACTATTAAAGACTTTCTATTTAATGATATGAAACATTCTGCAACAATATTTAATGTTAAAGGAGGATATCAAAATAAAGAACGTCAGATGATTCTAACTGTTATTCCGACTAGTGAATACTTTGAAATAACAGAAAGTATAAAGTTATTAGATCCTCAAGTATTTTATTTAGTAAATAATGCATATGAGGTGAAAGGTGGTAAATAAAGGCAATGATTTTGACGATATTTGTCTTTTTTTATGTCTAAAACTATGTTATACTAATAATGTTAAGGTGGATGATAGTAGTGGATATAATAAGACTTAAAAATGTTAAAAAGCAATATAAAAATGGTACAACAGCATTATATGACTTGAATTTAAACATAGAAAAAGGGTCATTCGTCTTTATAATTGGAGGTTCAGGAAGCGGTAAAAGTACATTAATGAAGTTACTATATCGAGAAGAAAAACCAACATCAGGACAAATAATAGTTGGGGGAATAAATGTTGCTAAATTAAGAAATAGTAAAGTATATAAATTAAGGAGAAAATTAGGAATTGTTTTTCAAGATTACAGACTTTTGCCAAAGCTTACAGTATATGAAAATGTAGCTTTTGCAATGGAAGTAATAGGAGCTAAAAAGCAGGAAATAAGATCAAAAGTTTTAAAATCTCTAGAGATAGTTGGATTAAAGAGTAAAATACACAACTACCCTAATCAACTATCAGGAGGAGAACAACAACGTGTTGCAATAGCAAGAGCTATCGTTAATAACCCTAAAATGCTCATCTGTGATGAACCAACAGGAAATCTAGATCCAGAAATGAGTATGGAAGTTATGAAAATCATAGAAAGAATAAATGAAGAATGGGGAACAACTGTTTTGGTAGTAACTCATGATAAAGAAATAGTAAATAAATTGAAAAAACAGGTAGTAACCCTAAAAGATGGACGTCTTGTAAATAATAAAGCGAAAGGAACATATGATAATGAAAATACTTAGAATGATAGGAAGAGGTATTAGAGATGCGATAAAAAGTGTCTTTCGTAATTTCAGTTTATCCTTAGCCTCTATTTCTTGTATTACAATAACTTTAATAATAGTAGCGATATCAATAATACTGTCTTATAATGTTACTAATTTTACTAAGGAAATAGAAAAAGATTTAACAATAGTAGTATTTGTAAATAATGATGCAACAGAAGAAGATATTCAGAATATAAATTTAGAACTTAAAAAAATAGAAAATATTGTTCAAAAAGAGACTATATATAAAAGTAAAGCTGACGTAAAAAAGGAAATGCAAAAAGAATCAGAGATATTTAACTCAGTAATGGAAGAATGGAATAACGAATCAAATCCATTAAAGGATACATTTCAAATAAAGGTAAAAAATGTCGAAAAAATAAAAGATACAGCAAAGAAAATTGAAAAAATAGATAAGATATCAGTTGTAAGATATGGAGAAGGTATGGTTGATAAACTAATATCAGCATTTAGTTCTATCCAAAAAGTAACATATGGTGCTGTTATTGCGTTAATACTAGTAACTATATTTTTAATAATAAATACTATAAAATTAACAATATATTCAAGAAAAAGAGAAATTAGTATTATGAGATTGGTAGGAGCAAGTAACTTCACAATAAAAATACCTTTTATAATAGAAGGAATAATATTAGGTCTACTAGGCTCTATAGTACCTGTACTTATTGTAATTTTTGGATATCCTTATTTATATAGGGTTATGAATGGTTATGTTTTTACTCCGCTAGTAACATTAATTACTCCAACCCCATTTATTTATACAATAGTAGCTATAACGATAATTATAGGTATTATAGTAGGCATGATAGGTTCATCTTCTGCAGTTAGAAAATATCTAAAAGTATAGGAGAAAAAAATGCAAAAATTTAAAATTGTATTATTAATAACACTTATAACTATAGTCATTTTTCCACATAACACATATGCAAAAACAATAAAAGAATTTGAACAAGAGGTACAAAAGTATACTAAGGAATTACAAGAAAAACAGAATAAACTAGCAAAAAATGAAACAGAAGTAGCAGAAATCAAAAAAAACATAAAATCATTAGAAGGGCAAATCAAACAAACAGAAGATGAAATAGCAAAACTGCAAAAAGAAATAGAAGAAAGTAATAAAAAAATAGCAGAGAAAAATGAAGAAAGCAAACAAATAATGACTTATTATCAAATAGAAAATGGTGGGAATGCTTATTTAGAATATGCTTTTGGAGCAACTACTATAACAGATATGATATATAGAATGTCCATAGTAGAACAACTAACAGAATATAATAAACAAATAATGGAAGAATTAAAAAATCTAATATTGGATAATAATAGAAAAAAAGAAAGATTATCAACCAAAAAAGAAGAACTATCAAAATTAAAAATAAATCTACAAAGTGAACAAGAAAAAATAGAAGCAGATATAGCAAGTTTAAAAGTAGGTATGCCCAAAATAGAGGAACAAATAAAATCAGCAAAAAGTAATCTAGCATATTATAAAGGATTAGGTTGTGGAGAAAATGAAGACATCCTAAAATGCCAGTATAGAGTAGAGGGAGGCTCTTCATTACCAAGTGCAAGTGGCTATTATAGGCCAATAGAATATGGATATATAACCCAAGGATATGTAGGGTATCCAGGACATTTAGGAGTAGATATAGGAAGTTCAAATAAAACTATTCCAATATATCCAATAGCTGATGGACAATTATTTTTTGCTGGGTATGATAATGCAGGAGCTCTAATCGTAGTATTAAGACATAATGTTGGTGGTAGTTATACATATTCAACATATGCACATCTCTCAAAATTCAGTAGTATTGTATCTAACTATGTTGACTACAAAAAAGGTAGTAGCAGTAGCATAACTAATGGTCCATATATAGATCACAATACATCCATAGGAAATATGGGCAATACAGGATATTCATTTGGCCCTCATCTACACTTAGAAATAACTTCGTGCAGTTGGCACAAGCAGGGGGGATGTTTTTATGGAGATTATGTATATAGAACAATAAATCCAAAAGGTTTAATCAATTTGCCTAGTAGATGGAATAACAGATAATAAAAATATTTTAAGGTATAGATATATTTATATCTTTTTTTACTATATCAAATAAAGAATTTATTTTTAATGTAGTTTAAAAAATAAAAATTACGAACAAGTATTTAAAATAAAAGATAATATCTATCT
>CATKYP010000017.1 GCA_949840855.1 uncultured Bacilli bacterium
AATTAAAATATCTATTTTACATCTTAATATATCATCATCCACTACTTCATAAGTAAAGTTTTCAACACTTATATTAGTCGTTTCTAAATCATAGTTTTCTATTGTTGCTATTTCAATTGGAATGCTGTATGAAAAGTCTTCTAATATTGTACTTGCTTCTGTCATTTTATACTGACCACTTACATAAAAGTTACCTAATACACTACTTTTATCAACAAATTTTAAATCCTCTTCAAAAGATATGGTAGTAACTTCGCCTATCATTGTTTGAAATGTTAAATCTTTTTCAAAAGATAAAGTCTTTTTCATATAATCCTCCTCAATTAATAGTATGTAGATAAATTAAAAAAAAGACTAATGTCTTAATAAATTTTTTTAATGTTCTTTTTAGCAGATTTTACATATTTTTTAGTCTTTTTGTCTCTTGACTGTATTTTATCTAATGTATCTAAATATAATTTTCTATTATCACTGGTGAATAGTTCAGGCATATATTCTGTCATATAGTTTAGTGAGAAGATAAATTCTAGTAATATATCATTTTGAAGGAAAATATCAAAGTTTTGTTTTTTAGTACTTTGATAAAATATATAATCAAACGAATGTGTAGCAATACTATATTTTTTTAATTTATTAATATCGTTACTTTTATAGTAGGTGTTATTTCCACTACGAAGATAGAAATTGTCTTTTAAATAGGCACTTAAATTTTTATATTTTTCTTCTACACTTTCATTATTAATAATGTTAAAGCCTATAGTCATTTCATTAATCGCTGGTATTATACTTTTATCTTTATTATTTTCTTTTATAAGATAGAAAATATTTTCTATCTTATAAGTTATAGTATCTGATAAATAGTAAAAGGATCTTTCTCTTTCTAATAGGTCGTTTATAAAACAAAGTAATGTTATATTCTCATATTCTGAGCATGCTTCTTCATATGTTTCTCTAAGAATTTTATATTCATTTTCTATGAAAGCTTGTTTTAACATTAAATTATAAGCCTTTTGCTCTTCATTCATAAGTGTTCTCCTTTACTTAAAAATTTTATTATATATTTGTTTATAATTGTCTACTAATATGAAATCTATGTCTTTTAGTATTTTTTCATCTATTTCATCTAAGTCATTTTTATTTTCTTTTGGTAGATAGATAGTTTTAATTTTAGCTCGATGGGAACCTATTACTTTTTCTCTTACTCCTCCTATAGGAAGAATCTTACCAGAAAGTGTCATTTCTCCAGTCATAGAAAGATTTGATTTTACCTCTTTTTTAGTAAGAAGACTTATAAGTACAGTAGTTAGGCAAGTACCTGCACTTGGTCCATCTTTATTTACTGCGCCTTCAGGTACGTGAATATGAATATCATTATCGTTAATAAGCTTCATATCTATTTCAAATTCTTTAGCATTTGCTTTTATATAACTGTAAGCTATATGAGCGGATTCTTTCATAACATCCCCTAAGTTACCTGTTAAAATTAAGCTACCATTTCCTTTATAATAAGTTGCTTCAATAGGAAGAATATCTCCACCAAAGGCGGTATAAGCCATTCCATTTACTACACCTACTCTTTTTTCTGTATCTATTTCATTATAAGTATATTTCTTTTTACCAAGTAACTCTTCTACAAGTTTTTCATCTATTTCATATCTTACCACATTTTTGTTAGTAAGGAGCTTTTTTACAATTTTTCTAATAATAGAGTTAATTTTTCTTTCTAATTCTCTTACACCAGCTTCTTTAGTATAGTGCCTTATAATATTCATAATAGTACTATCTGTAAATTGAACATCGAATAATGTTATATTAGCATTATCTAAAGCCTTTGGAATAATGTAGTTTTTACATATATCAAATTTTTCGTATTCTGTATAACTTGGTACTTCTATTATTTCTAATCTATCTCTTAGTTCATATGGAATCTGTTCTATATAATTTGCTGTTGCTATAAACATAACTTTACTTAAATCGTATTCTTCTTCAATATAATGATCTGAGAAGTGATTATTTTGACTAGGATCAAGTACTTCTAGAAGACTACTTGCAGGATCTCCTTTCATATCTTTTCTCATTTTATCTATCTCATCTATTATAAAGACAGGGTTTGAACTTCCTGCTTTCTTTAGTCCTGCTATTATTCTTCCAGGATTGGCTCCTACATAGGTCCTTCTATGGCCTACAATTTCTGCTTCATCGTTAATTCCACCAACACTAATTTTAGCAGTTTTTCTATTTAATGCTTTAGCTATTGATAAGGCTAGTGTTGTTTTACCAACTCCTGGTGGTCCTACTAAACATATAATAGGACTTTTTAAGTTATTAGTTTGTTGTCTAATTGCTAAATATTCAAGAATTCTTTCTTTAACATTATTAAGTCCAAAATGGGTCTTATCAAGACTGGTCATTACATCATTAAAATTATTATTATCTTTAGTATATGAATTCCAAGGAAGATTTAGCATCCAGTCTAAGTAATCTCTTATTAGGGCTAATTCAGGAGAAGTGCTTGGAGTTTTTTCATATCTATTAAGTTCCAGTTCTATTCTTTTTTTTATGTTTTGGGAGCACTTTAATTTATTTAGCTTTTTTCTAAGTCTTGTTATTTCGCTATCCTTTCCACTATCATCTCCTAATTCTTTTTGAATGACATTTATTTTTTCTCTTAAATAATACTCTTTTTGAACCTCATCCATTTCCTTTTCAACTTGACGTTCTATTTTTTCTTCTAGTTCGACATATTTAATATCATCATTCATATCAGTTAAAAGCATTGTACATCTTTTATAACTATCTGTTTCTAAAATATATTTTTTCTTCTTATCTATCCCAAAAGGTAAGAAACTAATTATTAAGTCTGTTAAATCTGTTATATTATCAATTAATTCTATTTTATTCATAACAGCATTTGACATATATGGTACTTTATTAACATATTTTTCCAGTCCCTTAATTAGAATCCCCTTATAATGTTCATCTACTATTTTTTTGCTATCTATTTCACTATAATTAGCATAATATTTACTATCATTATCGATATTATAATTATATATATTTACTCTTCGTAATCCTACTAAGTTAACCTTTGTTTTTTTATTAGGCATATCCATAAGTAATGTTATATTAGCAAGTATACCAATATTTGGTAACATTGTTAAATCTGGAAATGTACTATTATCATAGGCATTTACTAGCAGAACTTGTTGAGTTGTATTTTCTACTATATTAAATAATTCCTTTTCATAAGTACTACTTATTTCAAAATGTATTTCTGAGTTTGGGAAAAGAATAATATCACTACTTATAAATATTAATGTTTTGCTATCAATCATATATTTTCCTCCCAAATTAAGTATGTTACTTATTATATATAAAAACCAGAAAAATTCAAGTTAAACTAGAACTTTTTTCTGGTATTTTTTTAAAAAATATTAGTTTAATTAGTAATAGGAAAAATATGCCAAATATTAGGAATAAAATAAATACAATATAATTAAAATTATAATTTTCTTTTATTGTAGTATCAAGTATTGTATTAGGTAAATATTTATTATAATTTTCTTCATTTATAGGAATCTTTTCTTGTAATGGTAAAAATTTATTAATATATTTTATTACTAGTCTTTTTATTTCATCATTAGACTTTATAGGAAGACCATATACCTTAACTAATTTTGTTTTATCTATTTTATCATAAGTATAGTCTATTATTTTTTGATATTTATTTTTATCTTTTTTTAATATTGCAATTATATAGGTATTATTTTTTTTATCTTTTATAAAGTGTAATTCCTTAGAATCTATAGTTGCAAATGCTTCACTCATTTCTTTGATAATTAAATAACTGTAGGTATTTGTATTTTTATTATATTCTTCTATTTTTCTACTGTCATTGTATATATAATATGTTATATAAAAGAGTATACCTAAGATAAGTAATATTATTAATATAATAAACTTTTTTAGAACTTTTTTCTTTAATTTTAATCTTTTTTTCATTACTATCACTATAATTAGGATAACATAAAACTTGTTAAATGAGAATTTTTTATTATTTAGTATAACGAATAGTTTAACAAGTTCTTTTTTCCAATAATTGAAACAATATATATCTTTATCAATTATTATAATTATACAAGAAAATAGGATTTAGATAAGTACTTATCATGAAACTAAACTTATTTTATATGTGAGGATTTAGCTTCTTCTGGAAACTACTTTGAAATAACATTAGTTATTTTTTCTATTATTAAGTCAATCATCTGTTCTTGAGTTATACCTATTACATCAAATTTAGTAGAATCACTATTCATACCATTAGCACTAGTAAGCCTTTTCCATTAATATAAATTTCTATAAAAATGGTTGCCCTTATAATATTATTAACTAGTTCACCATCAATAGACATATTAAAATCATATAGGTCTTTCATTGTATCATTTAATCCTATATCTATATATCATCCCTTAACTATAATAGGTCCTTTATCAGTATTAATAATTGATGATTTAATTTTAGTTATTGTAAAAAGTTAATAATAAAACTACATTCTATGCTTTTGATATGTATTTAGGGCCTTTTTATAAGCTTTATTTTTACCCTTTAGTTGATAAGGAATAGATAATAATACATCATCAATGATTTGAATATTTGGTCCTATACTATCAATGATTTTATAATTATCTTCCTTCATAATATTACTATTTGAAAATAAAGTTGCTTGCTTCTTATTTTTGAAGAGCAAACATTTAGTATCTGTATTTTCTTCTTTACATATATGAATTGTATATGGTGATGTTATATAGCTAGATTTGTTTTCTATTTCAAAATCGAAATTCTTTAATAGATATATTAGAAAAGGTTTTCTTTGTTTTAGATTTGTTCCTAAGCAATTAAAATTATTCTCTATACAGAATAAAATCCAACTAGAAACAAGTAATGATGCAATTTTAGAATTTCTATATTCAGGTTTTACATAAGTTCCAATAAATTTACTTTCTCTCTTTTCAAAATCTAGATAAAAGTAAATATATCCTTGACATAACATATAACTATTCTTTGGAATCAAATTCACTTTTAGAAAAAACTGGTCCTTTTTATTAGTCTTTAAAAATGACTTTTGTAAATACAATCTTTGTTTACTATCTTTATAATATAATGAATCATCGACTAATATATTTTTTTCGTATGAAATATCTTCTAACTTTTTCATATTAAATTTCCCCTTTTTTGGTTGAGCTATATTATATCATACTTTGATTAAAATCTCTATACTTTATTGTTACTTTTTATTTTTTAGTATTTAAAGATAGCTCATTTTATGGGGAATTATTTTCTTTATATAGTGATATTTTTCTTTGTTTAATATAAATAGAAGATTAAGAATGCAAAAAGTTAGTGATCCAATTAGAGTTACTATTAAGTCTTTCATTGTATCATTTAATCCTATATCTATATATCCTCCCTTAACTATAATAGGTCCTTTATCAGTATTAATAATTGATGATTTAATCTTATTTATTGTGACAGGTTCTAGTTTATTATCTTTATTTAAATTTACAGATGAAAAAGTTGTTACTAAAACATCTTTTTGCATATCCCTTTCAAAAACTTTGTCAGCACTATATTCATACATTTCCCAACATACACCTGCTGTCATAGAAAATAATATAGAAATAATACAGATAAATGGTAGTGGTAATTTGATATCTATTCTTTTTTTTATAAGTCTAGTAATATAATAAAAACAAATAAGTGCATATAAAAAACCTATTATAGTATGGATAATTGTATCCCAATGAACTTTAGTGTTAAGCTTATTTAGGACATCAAGTATTATTATACAAAAAACTAATAAAGTAATGACAATTTCTAAAATTGAAGGAACCTCTAAGCATATTTTTTTCTTTTTACTTATTGGGGTTAGAAATAGTAATGTAGAAAAAGTACAAAAAATAGTACTTATATAATTTTTTGTTATAAATGTTATTATTATACCTAAAAATATAAATATTCTAATAAATAAAAATATTATTAGTATTTTTCTTTCTTTACTTTGATTTGTCATTATAGTTTTCCTTTCTATTATAAGTTGATAGCTTAATCTATATGTTAGTATTTACAATAAATAAAAGACTATTAATTTTTTTAACAGTCCTTATTTAATATGATTTTACTTTCATTATTCTTAAAGCATTTAATATTGCTATAATCATTACTCCTACATCTCCAAATACGGCTTCCCACATAGTAGCAATACCAAAAGCACTTAACAATAAAATGACTATTTTTACTGCTATAGCTAGTATTATGTTTTCTTTTACAATTGTCATTGTTTTTTTAGATATATTGATTACTTCAGCAATTTTTGATAGTTCATCAGTCATTAATACAATATCTGATGATTCTATTGCAGCATCACTTCCTACTCCACCCATTGATATTCCTATATCTGATATAGCAAGTACTGGAGCATCGTTGATTCCATCACCTACAAAAATTAATTTATCTTTGTCACTTTTTTCTTTTATCAACTCTTCTACTTTTTGAACTTTTTCATTAGGAAGTAGTTCAGAATAATAAGCATTAATTCCTAACTTGTCAGCAATATTTTTACTAATATTTTCTTTATCACCAGTAAGCATAATTATTTTTTTAATTCCTGTATTTTTTAATTTAGGTATAGCTTTAAATGAGTCTTCTTTAATCTTATCTGCTATTACAATTGATCCTTTAAATATATTATCTATGGCGATATAAATTACAGTACCTATAGAATTATTTTTTAGATAATCTATTTTATTATTTCTCATTAGTTTATCATTTCCTACTAGTACTTTTTGATTATCAATTGTTGCTTTTATTCCTTCGCCTGATATTTCCTTAGCATTTGTTATACTTTTTTCATCTATATTTTCTTTATAAGTCTTTTTTAATGATTGAGCAATTGGATGATTTGAGTAATATTCTGCATATACTGCTATTTTTAATAAGGCTTCTTTTTCCATATTAATAGCATTAATACTTTGAACTTCAAATACTCCTTCTGTTAAAGTTCCTGTTTTATCACAGACTACAATACTTGAGTTTGCCATCATTTCCAAATAATTGCTTCCCTTTACTAGAACTCCTATTTTTGATGATGCTCCAAGACCTCCAAAAAAGCTTAATGGTATTGATATTACTAAAGCACAAGGACAAGATACAACTAAGAATGATAATGATTTATATAACCATTCATTAAAATTTGAGTTTTTTATGATTAGTGGTGGTAACAATGCCAATAATAAGGCAATTATTACTACAACTGGTGTATAGTATTTAGCAAATTTAGTAATAAAGTCTTCAGATTTAGATTTTCTGTTACTAGCATTTTCTACAAGGTCTAATATTTTACTAACTGTTGATTCTCTAAAATTTTGTGTTACTTTTATTTTTATTACTTCATCAGAGTTTATACAACCACTTAATATCTCATCGCCTACTTTTACTTTTCGTGGAATAGATTCTCCTGTAAGTGCTACCGTATTTAGTAGTGATGATCCTTCAATAATAATTCCATCTAATGGTACTTTCTCTCCTGGTTTTACAACAATAACCTGCCCTATATTTACTTCATTAGGGGCAACCTTTTCTATTTTTTTACCTTTTATTATATTAGCATAATCTGGTCTTATATCCATTAGCGATGCTACTCTTTTTCTTGATTTGTCAACTGCATAGCTTTGAAAGAGTTCTCCTATTTGATAAAAGAGCATAACGAAAACTGCTTCACTATATTCTCCTATAAAAATAGCTCCAATTGTTGCTAGTGACATTAGAAAGTTTTCATCAAATATTTTTCCATGTTTAATATTTCTAAGGGCCTTTTTTAATATATCTAGTCCTACTACTAGATAACTTAGCATAAGTATAATATTTTTAATTAAATTATTATGTATTAGCAAGGATAAAATAAATAATCCTATTGAGATAATAATCTTTTCTTTTCTTTTTTTCATAATTAAATCTCAGTTAATATAGCATCAGGTTCTTCATCCTTTACTAATTTTTTGATGTTTTCTATTATTTCTTCTATGTTTTCATTTTCTGTTTCTACTAGCATCTTACTGTTCATAAAGTTTATTGATACATTTTTTACACCACTTATAGTAGCTAGTTCTCTTTCAAGAGAAGATGCACAATTTGGACAATCTAAACCTTCAATTTTAAATTTTAATTCCATTTCATATTCCTTCTTTCTTTAACTTCTGTGATTTATATGTTCAAGTGCTATTTCAAATACTTTATTAATATGCTCATCATTTAATGTATAATATACCTCTTTTCCTTCCTTTCTGCATTTTACAATTCCACTTCTTCTTAGTGTACTTAGTTGGTGTGATATAGAAGACTTTGACATTGAAAGCACGTTAGCAATATCGCAAACACACATTTCATATTGATCTAGAACAAACATTATCTTTAGTCTAGTTGAGTCTCCTAACAGTTTAAAAAAGTCTGCTAGATTATAAAATGTTTGTACTTTAGGCATTAATTTTAGAGCATTATTAACTGTTTCTTTGTGTATTATATTACAATCACATACAAATTCATTTTTTGACATATAAATCACCTTTATTCTATTTTTAGTTGAATTAGCATTCAACTATATCAATAGTATAGTTGAACAATCATTCAATTGTCAATAGTTACGAATAAAAAAACAGATGAAATCTGTTCTATTTAATATATGATCACTTTTTTATTAGTTACAATATTTTTATTCATTAGTTTTATTAATTACTATGATCTTCATTTTCTTCAGATGACTCTATTACATAATTAGTACTATAGTCACTATCATTGTTATCATATACATATATATTATTACTATTATTATCATTATTATCATTACTATCATTACTATCATATATATATATGTTGCTATTATAGTTATTATTTATATTATTAGACTCTAAATTAGCATACTTTGTTCCATTACATTTAGGAAGGTATATAGACATTCCTGTTCTTGTATGAGTCTTACTAAAGATATTATCTGACATATTAAAATAATTATAAGTTCCAGAAGTTTGGTCATTCCAAGTAAGATCAACATTATAGTATCCATCTTCTAACTTTACTATATTCCAAGCGTGATCTTCATTAGCATATCCTACTACATAATATGTTGGTATTTCTAATTTTGTCATAAGATATTGGAAAGCCCTAGTATAACCTGCACAAACAGTCTTTTTTGTTATTAGAGCACTATATGCAGTTTGATTCATATTTGAGTTTTCATCATATTCAGCCAGTTCTATTATCTTATTGTGAACATATTTTTCTTTATCATAATCTGATTTTAATTTATAAGCTTCTTTAATGATATCATTTGCAGTTTCATTAAATAAAATCTTATGCTTTTCTATGTTTTTTGATGTCTCATTATAGTCTAATATTATTTGAACACATTGTTTATCTTCTGTATATTTATAAGAATAATTCGTATTTAACCAAAAAAATTCTGGATGATCATTATATACTGCTTCTATTACTGTATTTACCTCTTTAATTGTTATATCAGTTGTAGGGATAAATTTTATTTTTAAAGATTCAATATTTGCACATACTTGTTTATATAGTCTTTTTTCTTCTTCATTTAGCATTTGATAGTATGGATAATAATTACTATCAATAATATAGTTTTCTCCTGTTATTTTTGAATCCTCTAATGAACCAAGACTCTTTTCATCAATAAGATCACCTGTTGCTTTTATACCTAACATATATAGTTCAGTAGTTTTATTAAATAAATTTGTTACATAACTTATTATCTTATCTTGATTAATATAGATTATTGAAGAAATTAATCCTATAAATAAGATAGTAATAATAGTTTTAACTTGTTTCAATTTCTCACCTTGTATAATATAATCAGTTCTTATTTAAAGGACTGAATGTATTATATCCTTTTGAGTTTAGGTAAAATTTAATAGGAAAAAGAAAAAGTGAAAATGTGTTATCCACAGATTCACTTTTTTGCTCATAAAATAAGGAAATATTCTCCTTTGTTTAGTATAATTTAATTGTAAAATAAAAAATTTAATAAACAAAAAATTGGAGGTATTCCCTATGACTAATTTTACTATGTATACATATGAATTGAAAAGAGATTTAATGAATTTTTCTAAAAAAATTTCAACTGGACTGTCAAAATCTGATTCTAAATTCTTAATGGATATGATGTTTGGTATTTCCGTATCAGGATCTACTTTAATTAGTGAAATTTCTAGAAGCTTAAAAGAAAATATAAAATTAGGTTATACAATTGAAAGACTTTGTAATCATTTATCTTCTTTTGATGAAAATAATCTTATTATGAATAATTATTTTGATGAATGTAGAAATCATTTTGGAGATAAACCTATAGTATTGTTTGATGATAGTGATATATCAAAAATTTACGGAAAAAAGTTTGAAGATTTAGATGATGTGATAGATGGATCTAATAAAGAAAAATCTATTACTCCAGGATATCATGTTTGTGAAGCTGTTGCCTTAACAAAGATGGAAAAACAACCAATAAGTTTATATAGTAAAATATATTCTTGTAAAAGTGATAATTTTATAAGTAAGAATGAATATACAATGGAAAGTATAAAAACATCCGAAAAAGTATTAGGTAAAAGGTTTATTGGAGTGTTTGATAGAGGATATGATGATAATAAAATAATAGATTACATGAGTAAAAATAATGAATTTGTGATTAGAATGAAAGATAAAAGAACATTTCTATTCAAAGGTAAAAAGAAGAATTGTTATGAAGAAGCAATAAAAAGAAAAGGAAAAATAAGAATGACCTTATTATTTGATGATAATGAAGTAAGAGAGGTTTATGTGTCACACACTAAGGTAACATTACCATATAATAAATCAGATTATGAGTTAGTGATGGTGTATGGATTAAGTGAGGAAAGACCATTAATATTATTAACTAATTTGAGTATTCACTCAAAAGAAGATGTAATCAAAGTAGTAAGACTGTATTTTTCAAGATGGAGAATAGAAGAATATTTCAGAGCTAAAAAGCAAGAATATGATTTTGAAAATATGAGAGTTAGAACATTAAAAGCCATGAATAATTTAAATACAATATTAACAATTTATTTAGGATATGTAGGAATGCTTAGTGAAAAAATAGATAGGAAGTTAATGACAATAAAGATTATAGAAGCTAGTAAATCATTAAGAAGAAAAATACTAGTATGGCTTTCACAAATGGCAAGAGGCATAAAAGAAATATTAAAATATTGTCATACAGGAATAAAAGAATGGCAGAAGATAGAAAAAAGAGAAAAAAATAAGCAAATGCAGTTAAAACTATAAAAATAAACAAACTTAATAAAGGAAAAAAGAACATTTAAACGATGTTCTATATTGACATGCATTTAATCAAAAATTTGAAGAAAAAAATATTAAAATTTGTCTATAAGATGTTTTTTGGTTGAAATTCGATATTTTTTTTAGTAAAAAACCTAAACTTAAA
>CATKYP010000018.1 GCA_949840855.1 uncultured Bacilli bacterium
AAAAAGTGTTTGATGAAGAATTTCATGAAAGATATTATTTGCAAGTAGGTAGTTATTACAATAGTAATAGATTAGCAATTACAGTTTGTAAAGATAATGATGAATATGTAGAAGATATTACTGTGAATCAACCTCTTGTTGAACTTAAAGATGATAATCAAATATTACTTTCTAATCATATTTCAAATGGAGTTAAATATTTGTTATTAGATAGAGGGATAATCAGTAAAACTTTAGAAATTAAAGAATATGGTAATATTAAATATCAAGTAGTAAATGTAGATTTAGAAAAATTAAAGGAATATGACATGGAAGGAGTAGCATCTTTTTTAGAAAAACATGAAGGTTATAAAGAAACTATGGAATCAACAGTTACAACGCTTTCAGGTATATATACAGTAGAAGAATATCATAATTTAGTAGAGAATATGAAGAGTGCTTATAAATCAGCATGGAGAGGTGTTATTCCTTATGAAAAGTTAGAGGAATTAAAGAAAACATCTGGTCTTAGTCAAGGGGAAATAAGTAGCTTACAGTATGATGCTTCTTTAGAGTATGATAAAGAAAAAAACTCAAAAGATGAACAGGAAAGATAGTTATGCCACTACCATATATAATGATTTTAGTAATTGTTTCCTTAATACTAATTTTCTTATATTTTGTTGAACCTCTTTTTACTCGCCAAAAAATAAAAGATAATAATGAACATGGCTCTGCAAGATGGGCTACTAAACAAGAAATTAAAAAGAATTTTCGTGAGGAAAATGTAGCACATATAAAAGAGAGTGGTTTTCCTATTTATTTTAGTAAAGATAATAAAAAAGTATGGTTTGATAATCAAACACCTCATTGGATTCATTTGGGGAGTACTGGTAGCGGAAAGTCTGTGACATCTGTGATTGTGTCCTGTGCTTTCATTGCTACTGCTGAAAAAAAGAAAAGTGTATTTATCACTGATCCAAAAGGAGAGATATTTCAAACAACTAGTCAAATGTTTAAAAATAATGGTTATGATGTTTTGACTTTGGATTTTAGAAATCCAGAGTTTTCTAACCATAATAATTTATTAGAACCTGCTTTAAGAGAATATGAATTATATGATAAATATTTAAAATTAAGTAAAGAAGAAACTGATAATAAGAAATCTATGGATTATAAAAATAAATCTATTGTTCATTTTGCTCAAAGTAATCAACTTGTAAATGATTTATCTACTATAATTATGAAAGATGATACTGCCAAAGAAAAGTTTTGGAATAATAGTTCTTGTGATTTATTATATGGTATTATTTTTTTATTTTTTGAAGAATATGTTAGTGGCAAAGTACGAAGAGAACAAATCACTTTAACTTCTATTAAAAAATTTCAAAATAGTTCTATGACTGATACGAATAATAAAAAATTAAAAAAGTATATGGAATCAAAAACCTATGATATGAAAAGTAGAGATAAGTTATTGCCATTATTAAATATATCTGATACAACATATCGTTCTATCACATCTACCTTTAATGAGAGAATGTCATTATATGATGATGTAAATGTGGAAAACATAACATCTAATTCAGACTTTGAATTGGATGATTTAGGAAAGAAACCAACTGTACTTTATTGTTGTATTCCAGATGAATCAAAAATATATTATTCTCTTGTTTCCATTATTGTTTCTTTAATGTATAAAACATTAGTTATGTTATGTAATGAACAAGAAAATAAAAAATTACCTTATGATTTGGTGTTTTTACTTGATGAATTTGGGAATACTCCTCCATTGAATGATATAATTTCCATGACTTCAGTAGGGCGAAGCAGAGGTTTATATTATAATTACTATTTACAAAGTTTGCAGCAACTTGATAATTTATATGGTAAAGAGGTTAGTCAAATTATTCAAGATAACTGTGGTTTGGCTTACTTAAAAACGAATACACAGGAGACAGCAGAAGCTGTGAGCACTCGCATCGGAAATCATGGGGTGATAACTACATCATTAAATTATTCTATGAGTTTTACTAACAATAATGGTAGTAAAGGAACAAGTTTAATTTCAAGAAGATTATTAACTGCTGATGAGATAAAACAATTACATTTTAAAACTATCATTTTTCCAACGATAGGACATCCAATTTTTAGAGATACAGTTACATATGATAAGTTTAGTTGTTATCAAAAAGGTTGTATTACTAGAGAAAAAAGACCTTTAGAAAGATTAGTAGATACTTATTTCACAGTAGATCAGTTAATTGTAGAAAATAATAAACAAAATGTAGTACCACAAAAAATCGAAAATGGTTCTACTTTAGAAGAAAATCGAAAATTACTTGAGAATATTGCAAATGAAGTATTAAATATTTTTGGGAAAGTTGATTTTAACATAGAATATAATATAGATAATTTACAGGCAGATATTTATTTAGCGCCACCATTATCAACAAGTGATATAGCAGGATTACAAACTTTAACTGAAAAATATAATTTCACATATAATGCTATATCAAGTAAAGAAAAAATAAATCGCAAAAATAGAAATTCAAAAGTTGAGGTTTTTTTAAACATAAGTAATGGTAAATGAGTGTAAATTGTGTTATAATTATTTACGAAAGTTGGTGTACTTTTTATGAAGAAAATAAAATCATTTATCCATATTATGAGAAATATTTTATTAGAAACATTCACTGGCTTTGTATGTGCTATAATTCCTGCTATTGTTATGTATGCAGTTAATCAAACATCGTTATCTAGAATTAAACAGTATGGTGCTGAAAGTGAGCAAGGATTAGAAGCAATGAATATTTCAAAATGGACAAATATTATTTGTATAATTATTTTTATAATTATTGCTTTGTATGTTCTAGTGCAAATAATTAGGATTTTAAGAAAACAAATTGATCCTGTTAAGGAATATGATGAACTTCCTATTACTAGTGTTGATTGTGGTGAATATAAAAGTAATAATGATATAAAAGTTGAAGAAAATATATGGGGCGAAAAAGTATATACACAAGATGGAAAAGTTGTTGCTAAAGTAGAAAAGGACTTTTTTGGAGATGAAGTTATTAAAGATTCAAATAATAATGTTATAGGAAAAGGTACTTATAATTCGTTGTCTGGCAAAACAACTTATCAAAATAACAACTATCAAGAAATTGCTGAAAAAGAAACTAATATATTTGGTAATAATAAAATTAAAACAAAAAAAGGAACTACTTACGAAGAAGAAAATAATATTTTAGGTTCAACTTTAAAAAAGAAATAGTGATATAATGTATTTGAAAGTGAGTGAGAAAATGAAAAAAATATTTCTAGTTATTATTTGTGGGGTTGTGGCTTTAACTTTAGTTACTGGTTGTGGAAATGAAAAAAATGAAAAAGATGATTCTTCTAATACACAACAAACAGAAACAAAAAAAGATGAGGAAAAAAAATTAAAGGTTGGAGATTATAACATTGCTTATGGTTATTATAAGTCTAAAGAAGTATCTGTAGTAAAAATTATGGAAGATGGAACTTTAACACATGGTGGAACTACTTATAATTATAGTGTTGATGGTAACCATATTATAGCAAGTAATGGACTTTCATTAAGAGTAGAAAATGAAACTACATTAGTTAATGATTCAACAGGAAATGATATTGATACACTATATTATTTTCCTACAGAATAAATAATGTTTTTGAAAGTGAGTTGAAAAATTTATGAGTTTTTTAGAATATTTAGGACTAGAGAGTCTTTTTGATGATGACGGTGGAGGTTTTATTGGCATAGGCATAATGGGTGTCGGCTTAATTGGTTGGCTATTACTTGCAATAATTAAACCATCAGTGATTGATCAAGCTGCAATGGTATTTAATTTACTTGCCTTTATTGTATTACTTTTTATAACATTAAAAAAATTAATAAGTGCTTTAAAAGAAAAAGAATTAAATAAAATTTTTGTTATTATATCTATACTTGCTATTTTAGTATCATTTATATTTGGTTTGACAATGAATTACCATTCAATAATATATAATTACGAATATAATCATATATGTTCAGGAATTGCTTTAACTATTATTCCAACATTAATTATTAATATGTTATATCCATTTTTTCATAATGAAAAATATGAAGAAAAACAAAATATTATTACAAGAATAAAATGTTCTTTTGGAGCATTAGGATTCACTATTTTAATAATAATTGCTTGTTTCCTACTTGGGCAAGCTATAAATGTACCTGTTGCATTACTGGGAAAAGAATCTATATATAATAATATTGCTACTTATCATAATGTTTCTTTTAATGAAAAAAGAAAAGAAATTGAAAATAAGTCTGTAGATGACTATTTACAAGATACATATTACGAGGTTAAAAAAGTATTTAATGAAAGATGTGTAAATGATAATAACCAAAATTGTGATAAATTTATAAAAGATAATTATGTTCGTTGGTTAAATGAATATACTGACAAAGATTATGGTTATAAGATTTTTAAATCTAAAACTTTAAGTGATATAGAAGAATTAATAAGAATAGTTGATCGAGAATATGGTAATGAATATTATAATTACAAATTAAATATGAATGATTTTTCACTTACAAAGATAAGTGATGAAGAATTTGAAAACTTATTAAAGGATTAAGATTATCAATTAAATTTGATAGTCTTTTTTTATGCAACAAAATAAAGGAGGGATGAAAAATGCAAAATGAGTTTAGAAAAGATTTTTTTGAAACTAGAGATGATATATTATCTAACATTAAAGAAAATCCTTATAATTGGAATAAGTTTATTGTTTATTGGTCAAAAATATTAGATAGATATAGTGTTGATAATGTATTTAACTTATATTCTTATAATCCTAGTGGAAAAATTTATTATACATTTGATGACTGGAATAGCAAGAATATTGATAGAAGAATTAAACCTAAAAGTAAAGGTATTCCTATTTTAGTCAATGATCGAAAAACATATGTATTTGAAATAAAACAAACTTATGGTAGAGATTATAAGGAATGGGCTTATCATCATGATGTAGATAAAGAAGTTTTACTATATTATCAAAGTAAGAATAATATTTTAAATAATAAAGATATTTCTATAGAACACAACTTATACAATACATTTAAAGAAATTTCAAAAATAAATGTTCAAAGTAATTATAGTAATTTAAAAGAGGAAGAGGTAGAATTCATTTCTAAAATGATAACCTCTCTTTTTCTTTCTAAAGCAGACTTCAATATATTTAGATTACCTAGTAGTTATGAATTAAATAGTAATTTATCAGATGATGAAATTTTAAAATGTATGCAAATATCAAATAAAGAAACTGCAAAAATTTATAAAGATTTTTCATTAAATGCAGATAAATTATCAAAAATACAAGATGAATTTAAGAAAATAGTAATCGAGCAGCATAAGTCTAATGAATATCTTTCTAATGAAAATATTCAAAGTATGATAATGAATATAGAGAATGAATCAGGCTATGATTATGAACTACTTAATTACATCTATCAAAATACTTTTGATAAATATTCATATATCAATAAACAATTTGATTCGTTGAAAAATAAAGTAGAAGAACAAGAAAGTAATTCTTATGAAGATATTGAAGAAATTAAAGAACAATATTCATTAAGTGATATTACTATGTTAAATGGTAAATATTATGTAGATGATAAAGAAATATCAGAAGAAGAATTTGATGAAGCATTTGGTAGAGCAGAAGAAGAACATATGGATTTTATTTACCAACATGGAGTTATGGAAGCACCAGAGGAAGAAGATTATGATTTGTATGAAGAATATGAAGAAGAACAAGAAGAAAATGATAATTTTCAAACTTTTGAAAATGAACAATTAACTTTATTTACGCCAAGAGAGGAAGAACTTGCTAATAAGATATGTGATATATTTAATTCTTTTGATACAAAATATCAAAATACTTTTACAGTAGAAAATGTTGAATTACAAAGATGGGAACATATAAAAAGTAAAAAAAGAAACTTATCTATTATTTTAAAAAGTTCTATCATAGGAGAATATGCAGATAGGGAAAATAGCTTTACCTATTTTAATGAAGATAAAACTGATGAAGTAAAATTAAATGATGGGATAATCAATAACTCTTTTTTACAAGAATTATATAAAGATAAAGATTTTTCTATTTCATTTACTCCAAGTATGATTCATATATATTGGCACAATTTTGATGAAAAGCGATTTGACTTAAACATATCTAGTACAAAACTGGTAGATCAAAATGAAATAGATGAACAAGAATTGGAAAAAATAGATAAAGAAATATCTAATATAAATGATAAGAAAAATAAAGATGATGAAGTTAATTATATAGTTACTACTACAGAAATAACACCTACTTATGATGGTATTAAAACTGATGTAATAGAAAATCATAGTTATAATAAAAATGGAGAAGAATTAAATCTAAAAGAAGAACAATATCCTAAAATCAATTATCATATAAGTGATGATAGGATAGATAATAGTTTTGGAGCAAAATCAAGATTTGAAGATAATGTAAAAGCAATAGAATTATTAAAAGATTTAGAATTAGAAGATAGGAACGCAACAGTTGAAGAACAAGATATTTTGTCGAAATATGTAGGATGGGGTGGAATTTCTGATGCTTTTGATGAAAGAAAAGATAATTGGACTGTTGAAAGAGATAAACTTAAAAATCTTTTAGGAGAACAAGAGTATAATCAAGCAAGACAATCTACATTGACATCTTTTTATACACCTAACATAGCAATAGATAGTATTTATAAAATACTAGAAAAGTTTGGATTCAATAAAGGAAACATTCTTGAACCAAGTTGTGGTATAGGAAATTTCTTTGGTAGAATTCCAAAAGAATTAGAAAACTCTAAATTATATGGAATCGAATTAGATAGTATAAGTGGAAGAATTGCTAAAAAATTATATCCTAACGCAAAAATTGAAATAAAAGGTTATGAAGAGTCAACTTTACCAGATAACCTATTTGATGTTGCTATTGGTAATGTTCCTTTTGGAAATTATAAAGTTCCTGATAAAAGATATAAAGAAAATTTTGTAATTCATGATTATTTCTTTCAAAAGACTTTAGATAAGGTAAGAAATGGTGGTATAATAGCTTATATCACAACAGATGGTACACTTGATAAAAAGGATACAAAGGTAAGAGAATACATTGCAAAACGAGCAGAACTTGTTGGAGCAATAAGATTACCTAACAATACCTTTACTGGTAATGCGAATACAAAAGTTACAACTGATATTATTTTCTTAAAAAAACGAGATGAATTAAAACTTGATTTAAGTGATGAGGACTGGATTTATACTAGTGAGTATAAAGATGGAATTACTATTAACAATTATTTTATTAATCATCCAAATATGATGCTTGGTAAAATGGAGTTAAAATCTTCTCCATATGGTATGGAAAATACACTTAATCCTAGTGATACAAGTCTTGAAGAGTTAATGGAACAAGCAATTGATGAGTTGCCATCTAATATTTATGAAATTGCTCCATATGAAATTAGTGAGCAAAATAGTGAATATGAGATATTAGAAGCAGAAGATGATATAAAGAATAACGCTTTTGTAGTTATTGAAAAAGATAATAAAAAAATTATTTATCAAAGACAAGATTCTAATTTAATTCCATATCAAATTCAAGATGGTATGGTTGCAAGAAGAATTATTGGTATGTGTGGTGTTAAAAAAGCATTACGAGAAGTATTCGATATTCAATTAAAAGATGGAACTGATGAAGAATTAGAAATTGCACAAAATAATTTAAGTAATGTCTATGATACTTTTGTTAAAAAGTTTGGCTATTTAAATGATAGTGCAAATGCTAGAGTTTTTGATTCTGATCCAGATTATTATTTGCTTTCTTCTATTGAAAATAAAGTAAGTAAAGATGAAGAAGATGATAAACCAACTTATGTTAAGGGAGATGTCTTTACTAAAAGAACTATTAGAAAAAGCAAGGATATTAGTAGCGCAGAAAATGCAGAAGAAGCATTAACTTATTCTCTTAATAATCGTGGATGTGTAGATTTTGAATATATGAAAACTTTATATCCAAAAGAAAGAGAAGAAATGATAGAAGAATTAGATAATTTAATTTTTCAAGATCCAGAGAAAATATATGATTTTAATGATGGTTGGGTTCTTGCTAGTGAGTATTTAAGTGGAAATGTAAAACATAAATTAAATTATGTTAAATCTATCAATGAAGATAATAAATATGATAAAAATATAGAAGCGTTAGAAAATGTTCAACCTAAACCACTTGAATATGATGAAATTAGTGTGAAATTAGGTTCGACATGGATTCCAGAAGATGTGTATCATACTTTTTGTCGAGAACTTTTAGATATATCTAGTTATGATGCTAGTAATTTAAAAATAAAATACGCAAAAGAAGTAAATACATGGCTTTTTCAAGCAAGTGGCTTATATGGGTATGGAATTAAAAATACGAATACTTGGGGAACTGATCGAGCTGATGCTTTAGCAATTATTAAAAATACTTTAAATCTTCAGAGTGTTACAGTATATGACAAGTTAGATGATGATAGAAGAGTTGTAAATCCAGTTGAAACTGCGAATGCTAGAGAAAAACAAGAATTAATAAAACAAGAGTTTAAAGAATGGGTTTGGAAAGATGAAGAAAGAAGAGAAAGACTTGTAAAAATCTATAATGAAAACTTTAATTGTATAAAAGAAAGAGAATATGATGGTAGTCATTTAACCTTTGATGGTATGAATCCAAATATTGAGTTAAGAAAACATCAAAAAAATGCAGTTGCTAGAGTTTTATATGGAGGAAATGCTTTACTTGCCCACGCAGTAGGTGCAGGAAAAACTTATGAATGTATTGCAAGTGCTATGGAATTAAAAAGATTAGGAATTGTTAGTAAACCAATGTTTGCTGTTCCTAACCATTTATTAGGACAATGGGCAAATGACATTTTAAAATTATATCCCACTGCAAATATTTTAGTTGCTAATCAAAAAGACTTTGAAAAAACAAGAAGAAAAAAATTGATGGCACGAATTGCTACTGGAGAATGGGATGCAGTTTTAATTGCTCATTCTAGTTTTGGTTTAATTCCTATTAGTAAAAGTTATGAGAAAAAACATATTGAAAATCAAATAGAAGAGGTAACTGAAGCAATTGAAAGAATTAAAGCAGAATCTAATGAAAGTTTGAGTGTTAAAAAATTAGAGCAAATAAGAACAGGTATGTGTGCAAAATTGAAAACTCTTTTAGACAGTCCTAAAGATGATGTGGTTACATTTGAAGAGTTAGGTGTTGACCAGTTAATAGTAGATGAAGCACATATGTTTAAAAATCTTCCAATGTTTTCTAAAATTAGAAATGTTGCAGGTATCAATAATAGTGAATCTAAAAAAGCAACTGACTTATTTATGAAGATAAGTTATATATTAGAGAATAATGGTGGAAAAGGTGCAGTATTTGCAACAGGTACTCCTATTAGTAATTCAATGGGAGAGCTTTATGTTATGCAAAAATACTTGCAAATTGATAGACTACGAGAAATGGGATTAGAACATTTTGATGAGTGGGCATCTACTTTTGGAGAAGTTGTAAATAGTTTTGAAATTGCTCCTGATGGAAGTGGTTTTAGAACAAAAGCACGATTTGCACAATTCTTTAATATACCAGAGCTTATGTCATTATTTAAAGAGATAGCAGACATTCAAACATCCAAAATGCTTGATTTACCAGTTCCAAAATTAAAAGGTGGAGATTATAAAACAATAGTTGCTCCTAAAAGTGAAGAATTAGGAGAATATGTAGAAAAACTAGCAGAACGAAGTGAAATAATCAGAAATGGTTGTGATCCAAGACAAGATAATATGCTTTTGGTAACTAACGATGGAAGAAAAGCAGCACTTGATTTAAGAATGATTGCTCCAAGTATGCCAGATCTACCTAATTCAAAAATTAATATGGCAGTTGAAAATATATATCGTATATGGTTAGAAAATAAAGAGGACAAGTTAACGCAACTTGTCTTTTGTGATTTATCGACACCTAAAAATGATGGTACTTTTAATGTTTATGATGATATAAAAAATAAATTGATAGCAAAAGGAGTACCAGAGGAGGAAATAGAGTTTATTCATAATGCTAAAACAAATCCTCAAAAATTGAAATTATTTGAAGAGATGAGAAATGGTAGTAAAAGAATTTTATTAGGTTCTACTTCAAAAATGGGAGCAGGTATGAATGTTCAAGATAAATTGGTAGCGTTACACCATTTAGATTGCCCATGGCGACCTTCTGATATAGAACAAAGGGAAGGTAGAATTTTAAGACAAGGTAATCAAAACGAAGAGGTAGAGATTTATAGATATGTAACTGAAGGCAGTTTTGATGCATACTCTTATCAGTTAATTCAAACAAAATCTACTTTTATCAATCAAATCATGGCAAATAGTGATGGTGGAGGAAGAACTGCTGAAGATTTAGATAGAGATACTTTAACATATGCAGAAGTTAAGGCATTAGCCAGTGGCAATCCTCTTATATTAGATAAGTTCAAAGTAGAAAATGAATTAAAACAATTATATCTTTCTAAAACTAGATATGATAAATCTCATATGGAGCTTGAAGCAAAATATAATCGAGAATTACCAAGACAGTTAAAATATCAAGAACAATATTTAGAAAGTCTTGAAAGTGATATACCTAAAGTGCAAGATTTATCTGCTGATAATTTTAGAATTACTATAAGAAATCAATATTTTGATTCGAGAAAAGATGCAAGTACAAAATTTTATCAATCATTATCTTTATTAAAAACAAAAGAAGAAACAAAAATAGGAGAGATAAGTGGTTTTGATATTATTGGTACAAGAGAGGAATTAAGATATACACCAGTAGTATATATTAAAGGTAATGGTAAATATAAAGTGGAAATTAACAATATTGATGAAATAGGTAATATTTTAAAATTAGAAAATATGCTTAAAAGTTTGCAAAATAAAGCAAATACTACAAAAGAACAAATTGAATATACAAAAAAACAAATGAATGATGCAAAAGAGGAATTGGATAAACCTTTTACATTAGCAGATAGAATTAAAGAATTGCAAAAGGAAAAGGCAAGAATAGATAGTGAACTTGATTTAGATAAACAAGAAATTACTTTGGATGTAGATGAAGAACAAGAAAAAGAGGAGGAGAGAGAACATTGAAAATAAAAGATAAATTATTAAATAAAGTAGCAGATATGCTTTCTAATTATCGAACACCAAAATATGATACTATTTTATCTCTTGGAGTAAGAGGTCAAGTAAAAGGTGTTTTAACTACTTATGATTGTACTTATACAAAAGAATTAAAAGATAAGGAAAAAGATGGTTTTATATCAGTAGATAAATTATTAAATGAAG
>CATKYP010000019.1 GCA_949840855.1 uncultured Bacilli bacterium
CAATCTGGAGAAAATATTACTATGGAAATTAAAATTTATATAAAAAAATACCCCCAATCTATTGACAAATACATAATTATATGTTATATACTACAATTTACATATTTTGTCAAGGGATATTTTATATTAGATTTGATACCAAATATTATTTATATTTTTAAATGTATAAGCTTGATTAATTTCCATAGTAATATTTTCTCCAGATTGTGTTTTAATAAATTGATTATTATTAATGTTATTACGAGCTTCAGTACTTATAAACGTAATATTTTGACCGTTATAGCCGTATAATATTTCTGTAATAGTAGTAGGTGTAGTATTACTTAAAATCATTGTATCACAACCTAGAAGCAGTAATTTACGTTGAGCTTGTGTGTTATCCGTAATTACATTATAAGGAGTATTATTTTTAATAAGTGAGTTATTAAAATAAGTTAGTGCAGAATAATAAGTTGTAATATCTTTAATATTCATTGCATTATTAGTAAATATAAAGTTTTGAGTATTATTATTATTTAATCTTATAAATGTACCTGGTTGATAACTTTCGTTAGGCATATCTATAATATTATTAGATATAATATTATTATTATTTTGAATATCAAATAAGTTAATATAAGTTCTATCATTAATAATATGATTATTAGAAATAATATTATTGCCAGTTAAAAGTAATGGACTTTTAGCTGTATTTGTGTCTCCACAAGAATTAAGAATTGAATTAGTAATAATAGTATTGTTACAAGCGAACCAACGACCTGATAGAGAAGTACCAGCTAAGAACATACAACCATCAAATTTATTATAAAATTTACTAATAGGTTGAGGTAATTTACCTGTTTGAGAATTAATAAAGTAACCAGAATCGTCTGTTTGATCTTTAGCACCTTTTACGAATTGACAATTTGTAAAAGTATTTTCAATAGCTAGATTACCAATATAAATTCTTTGAACACTACCTAAATTAGGATAATTACCAGTTTCAAACTTACAATCTGTAAATTGATTATGTCTACCGCTTACTATTTGTAAAGCTGTATTAAAAAACTCAATTTGTAAACCATAAAATTTAGTAGCATTTACATTATCATAATTTCCCGTAAGCATTAAAGCACAATTATTAACATCTACGTTTGTATCATAAAAACCACATCTAATTAATTTACAATTATAAACCATACTATCATATACATCTTGTAAATATAATCCGTGTTTTTTACACGAATGTATATAAACATCGTTAAGATTTATAAATTGACAAGACTTTATTGATATTCCAGTTATATCTTGTAAAGGTGTAGTTCTATCTTGAATATTTATATTTTCTAATTTAAGATATTTTATCATATCGTCAGTTTGAGAGAGATTAGCAACTTTACCGTCAATATCTATTAAAGATGTGCCAGCAAAAGAGGAAGCCACTGTAAAATAAGCTTGATTTTCACCTTTAATAGTTTTATTTAAATAAGAATTATTGTCATTTTTTCTAATTGTAATAGTAGATGAAAGTAAATATTTTCCAGAATTTAATATTAAACAACTAGTATTTTCATTTTTTATTAATTCATTAATAGCAGATTGAACATTTGAAGTATCATCTGTTACACCGTCACCTACACAGCCAAATTGTTTTATATAAAGGATACCATTTGAAATTAATTCGGCAAATAACCCTGGAGTAGATGTTTGAAGTTGAAAATTATTAGAAGGTGTACTCGTAATGTAAAAATTAGCACCACCACCGTCATTAATATTGTGATAACCTAGTGTTTTTACTTTCATATTTTCTTTTAAATTACTATCAGCAAGTAAATCAATAGTAGTATTATAAACTTTTTGTTGTTGAGTGTAATTATTTAAAATATTAGATAACTCTCCACTTTCTATCATTTCATCAAGTTTATTATTAATTTCTTCTTGTACATCTAAGTTATTAAAATAATTATTAACAAAATTTTGAAGTTCTGTAAATTTATTTTGTAATTCTTCTACTACTTCGCTATTATTGTCTATTGTAGGAATAATAGTGTTTGATAAATAGTCAATAAACCAACATAAACATTCATAATAAGTCATACTTTCTAAATATGACGAGGGTAAATTACCAATTGTTATACAAAATTTTTTGAATGGTGGTAATTTTATTATATTATTCATTTTATCACTCCTTAATATAAACCCATAAATAAAATATTTAATTCTTCAATTATTTTTTTATTAATAGGGATAATGTTATCTCTATATTGTTGTATCATTTTTTGACTAGTGGCAGATATTCCGCTATTACCTTTAGTGGTTTTAGTATAATTTTCGGTAGTATCTTTATTTTCATTTGAACTTGAATTTATTGTTTCATTCGCATTTGTTGTGCTTTCGTTGGCAATAGTAGAGGAAGCATATTTACCCTCTAATATTTGATTTTTATTGATTTGGCCTTGAGGAGTATCCGAATTGACTTGTAATCCGTTTCCATTTGCAGAAGAAGTGGAAGTACTATTTCCTATATTTTTTGAAGTATCATTAATAGTTCTTTTATATTCTTCTGTAAAATCAACATTAATTAAAGGATTATATGTAATAGACGATGAATATATTAAAGGTATATAAGTTTCCATTATTTCATACATTGTTATTTTAGCATAATGTTTAAATAAAGCAATCGTTTCAAATCCAATTTCTCTCATATAATAATGGTCTACTATTTTCTTAGCTAAAATATCTTTATTCCAAATATTTGTTGATGTAATCACTTCTATTTGTTCAGAAGTAAGAAAATCTGTTAAATTATAATCTTTAAACCAATTTTCTACTTCTTCTCTTTTCATTATATCACATACTTTACGTAATTCCATAGTATATTTACTCATTTTTATCACTTCCTTTTGAAATATTAGAAAGTTCTTGTTTTAATATATTATGTAAGTCACTATTTAATTTTACACTTATTTCTTTATCAGTATCTTTTAGGCCAAACAAGATATTAAATTGTTCACAAGCTTTTTGTCTAGGTAATAAAAATGACTGCAAATTATAATTTGTAACTTCATTATTTGAATTTGCTTCATCAGATACTAATCGTTCTTTTTTATCGACTAATAGTGAATTTATACCCATATACATTAAAAACTCGTTCCATATTTCTTTTTTATAATCGGATAATTTATCAGCTACGTACGGAGCTTTAGTATCAATTGCTTTTATCATTCCTTCTTGTAATTGATTTTTATCTCCAAAAATGAAAGGTTTATTTCCGTTATATTGTGAATATAAATTTTCCATTAATAATCTTTGTTTTTCATCAACGATAATCATACAAGGTGTTTTTTGTGCTGTTATATTAACATCAATTGTTCTTTCAGCATTATATAGTCTATATGCAAATAATTCAATACTATTTGCAGTTGGTATTCTATCATAATTATTCATTACAAGAATGCATTGATTTTTATCTAAATTATTATTTTTAAATCCAAAATAAACATTTTTTACTTTTTGGTATGAAAAACTAAAACAATTTAATTTTGTTGGTAAATGGTATATATTTAAATCTCCAGTTGAGACACATTGAGTATTAATATATCCATAATCATCATCATAAAGCAAGGAAGCTTCACCGTTAAAAAATAAACATTCTTCTAAAAATCGTTCATCCATAGAAGAGGGTAAATTATCCCATTTAAACATTGAAAGTGCTATTCTTTTCATACGATATAAATAGTCATTTAGAGTTTGGTCGTTTAGAAAAGCTGATATTTTAAAATCTAAATTCTTTTTTTTACTCATTTTTTTCCTTTCTATACATTATTATTTGACACATTATAATTTAAAAAATTATTAGGATTATGCCATAATGTAATACCATTATTAAACAAATTTTTTATTTCTTGTAAGTCACTTTGAGGAATATTTCCTGTTATATTTATATCAATTGTTTTAATGTAATTCCAGTTTTCTCTAGTATTTAGATTAGGTATTTTATATGTATTAACTTTATAACCAAATACATTAAAATAATTATCTATGAGGTTTGCATATTCACTTTTAATACTCATTAAATAAAAATGAAATGTATTTTCAAGATTAGCAGTAGTAACATCACCACAATTGGTGTTTCCGTGAGATTGAGGTGGGACAAGAGAAGCTTGATATACTTTATTTACTTCATTAGTAACAGCAGTTAGTCCGTGAGCGACTCCAGAGTAATTTTTTGTAGCAAGTGAACCTAATGTAACACCTACATCAGTTGCAATATTAATTCCTGTGTTAACCCCATTTTGTGTTAACCAATTAGTATAACTATCTGTAAGCCAGTTTAATTGTGGAAATTTACCTAAAACAATTGATTCATCGTATGGAGTAGGGGTATTTTTATAATAAATAGGATACATTTTAATTGAGCAACCAGGAGTGAGACAACAATCAACTTGAAATCTTAATTTTCCAGAAGAAGTTCTTGTAAATAATTCTTGATGATAAATAGCATTAGTACCATTTGAATTAGAAGAAAGTATGTAGCAATATGGATATGTTAATAATTTATTATTTTTAGGGGTATACCCGTCCAGTGTAGATATTCCGTCAATAGATAATTGATATTCTTTAGGCTGAGTAGATTTTGTAATAACTCCTCCCTGATTTTTACATAAAATTGTAGGAGCCATAAATAAAGCATTTATTCCGTCTTGTTTTTTATTTTTTACCATATTATCGATATTTGTTAACATATCTTGAAAATTATAAGTATAATATGCACTACCGCTAAAAATACCATTATAATACCCGCCATAATATTCTACTAAGTCACTAGGTACTACAGTAGAAGACATTACGAGTGAAATAGATAAAAGGTTATTATCTTTAATATGATTATTAATAATATATTCTCCGAGATTTAAATCTTCAGGAATTGTATTTTTTCCTATTGTATCATCAATAACGTGTTCTCTTGAAACAAAACTTTTTTTAAACATTAAATTAAATTGCCAAGTTTGATATACATCTGTAGAAATTGAAATAGATGTCATACTATCCGAAATATATTCCATATTAGTAATAAATGCATAAAACCATTTATTATTATAATTACTGTTTTGATACATACAATAATTATAATCTAATAATGTATCGATGTGAGCAGGATATCTAATAGTACTATCTTTTCTTTGATATGAAATATTATCAATTTCTAATTTTGGCAGTGAATTAAAGTAATTATATTGTGTTTGATTATTAGTAAAAGTTAATTGATTTAAGTTATCTAAAGCAAGTGGACATTTTAATAATTTTAAATTTGTATTAGGTGTAATTGCCATTTTATTAATTCCTTTCTAAAATAAGATGAATATAAATTCATCTTATTAATTATTATTTTCATTATCTAAGTTATTATTTTCATTATCTATGTTATTTTTTTTTCTTGTTTTTCTTACATTATATGAAGCAACAGCAGTAACAGTTATTTCCATTGTTGTAGAGACATTACCCGCTTTAGCTGTTAAAGTAGTTGTACCCTCAGTTAACCCGTCAATAATAATATGTTTATTATTAGTATTATCAAGTGTAATACTAGCTACATTTGTATCACTTAACTCATATGTAATTGTTGGAGTATTTGCATTTGCTGGAGTTGTTGTAATTTCTATACCTTCTCTATCTCCTTCCTCGATTGAAATTGCTGGAGTATTATAACTAAGACCAGTAATAGTAACTTGAGGTAAAGCAGTAGCAAATACAATAGCATTTGCAAAATATGAATATTGATACATTTTTGTTAAATTAAGATAATATTGCCACGTCCTGTTATTGGCATTATAAAATTCATCAAGATACATATCTTGTCTTTTAATTCTAAACCAACTTTTATCAGCTATAATTCCTAAAATATTAGAACCGTCATAATTAAGAGTACCGTCATCATTATAGACATTAAAATTATCTACAGTAAGAATTCGTCCTAATAAGTCAGTTTTAGAAATGTTAAACGCGTCGGCTAATACATTAACATCAGTATATGCTCTAACATCATTTCTAATTATCATTACAATATCTTCAGGATTACTCCAAGTAGTAATAGGTCTACCTTCCCCACCAATTAATTTCCAAGAATTATATTGAGTACTTGGACTTTGAAAATTTAAATAAGCAAGTCGTGCTTGTTCAATAAATTGTTTAGCAGTTTGTTCTGTAGTTGGAGCTTGTACTTCTATAATATTAACATTATTACCACGATATGCACCAGCTACTAAATATTTAGTAAATTGATATTCATCAATATAAGCACCATTATATAAAGAATTAGATAATTGATCTATAAAACTATCTAAATTTTCCCAACTTGTAAAAGCTTGTTTTAATTTATGTCTAGCTACAGTTACAGGGTATTGTAAATCAAGATTAACTGTATTATATTGTACTTTTACATCAGCTTCATATTTTTGTAAAAGTCCAGCAAAATCTTCTACATTATATTGACGACCTTTAGCAGGATTAACATATATATCTTGACCAGCATATCCTAAAGGAATTCTATCTCCTTCTAGTATTTGTAAAGGGTTATTAAAATATTTGATTTCAAATTGTGTATATACAATTCTATTAACTAATGCTTTCATAAACTCATTAGCGACCTCAGGAACTTCTAAAATAGGAGTTCCAAAAGTCGTTATATTTGTGTCATCTGTAATAATTGGTATGTATTGATGATAAATTTCGCTTGATAATTCTCTTATTCTATTAAGTGAATTTTTTAAACCTTCATTCATTTTCTAAATCTCCCTTTCTCATCGAATGCGTCTTTAAATTTAAAATTATTTTCGCTTTCATTTTTCTTTTCTTCTTTTTTTTCAAAACCCATAGGTATACTTTGCAGTAATGAACCGTTTGCTTCAATTAATCTTTCTTTTTCTTTCTGGAGTTTTTCAATATTTTGACTGTTTTGATTAATACTTTCTAACACCTTATTATTTTCTATAACTAAGGACGCAATATCATCACTAATTAACGCATAATTTTCAGTTCCTAGTTTTTCTTCAAAAGAAGAAGTTAAACTGTTAATAAAATCTTCTTCCAATTTTATTCATCTCCTTTATAACATTATTTTAAAAATTTGTCAACTTTCTTTTTTTTCTCGCATAAAGTACCCAAGGAAAATTTTTTTTAATTTGTTTACTAGGGGTAATACTATCATAGCTTATCCAATTATAATTTAAACCATTAACTATTTCAGTATCATTTACATAACAAGCATTATAAATATGTATTGAATTTCTTAATTGCCAGTTATTATTGGGAGGTACTTGTTCCCAATTGGCATAAGGTCCTTTTGCAAAATTAAAATGAACGTGGTCACCTGTTACTTGTCCAGCTGTTCCTGTATGTCCTAGTAAATCACCTTGTTGTAAAATAGTTCCAATATTTAAAGGAAAATTATCGTGAGCTTGTACCCAAGTCACTACACTAGTAGTGCCATCTGCTAGATTAACCTCATCTAGACTTTGCCAAATTCTATTTGCACTTTCAGTGGAAGCTATACATCTGCACGAACAAGGTGCATAATAAGGGCAATTATAAACTCTTCCATTTATGCCCCATCCTAGAAAGTCCATTGCTAGTGTTCCTAAGTGAGAATAATCTCCTCCCTCACCTTGGGATAAATATAAATATTCTAAAGGAAAAAGTAAAACTTCTTTTCCATTATCTCCAACTAATTTTTGATTAGGTTTCACTGTTTTAGCTTTCCATTTCTTGCAAGATTTAATAGCATAACATTTTGTTCATAACTTCCAATATAATTACTGATACCATTATTTTTAGCAATTTTTTTTCTATTTTCAAAACTTGAATTTATTCCAATTGATTTTAGACCATCTACTATAGAAGTATTATTAAAACTTGGATAATAAATTGTATTATTTGTACTAACATCTGTTTCTTGATTTTTATTTTTCATATTTTTAATTATTTCAGGATAATTTTGATATGCTATATTCATATCAACAAGACTAGTAATTCCTGATACTCTTCCAGATGATGTGTATTGATGTATACCTCTTGGTATTGATGTGTTAGGTTGGACTCTCCAATCAGCCAGCCACTTATCATACTTATCTAATTTACTAGAATTAATTCTATTAGTAAACCAATCAGTATTTGCATAAATCATTGCATAAAAACCTGCTTTTTCAACTTGGTTGCAAAAATAATCACAAATATCAATTAACATTTCGTTAGTAGGGTTTCCATTATTTTTCTTCCAGTTGTCCGCGTCTTCCATATCGATAACTAAAGGAAAAGTAGGATTATAGTTTTTTACTAAATTTAAAAATCCCTTTACTTCTCTCTTAGCTTCTTCTAAATTTCGTGCATAAGAGTAGTGATAAAAACCGTACGGTAGATTAACACTTTCACAACCTCTTACATATTCGTGTACTTTCTTATCTTCATTAAAAAAACCGAAACTAGCCCTTATCATAACAAATTCAATACCGCTTTTTTTTACTTCTTTAAAATTGATTGAGCCTTGATGATAACTTATATCAATTCCTTTCATTTTTAATCCTCCTTAATTTTTTCAGTCATAATTCTACTTTCTTCTAAAAGATTAATATCATTATTTTCTAAATTGTATTCAGGTAAACTTATAATACAACCTATTAGACTTAATCCAGCATTACATAAACTTGTAATTGCTATTAATTTATAATCTATACCCTCGATACCTGCTTCAAGTGGCAACATACTTATATAAGTTGTAAAAAACGTTCGAAAAGCTCGCATTAAAGATTTTATCCACCAATTCTTACATAATATTTTAGTAATATTCATAATTCCTCCTTATTTAATTGAAAAATCAGTATCAACCAAAACAACCCCTCCCTTAACATTTTTATAACGTAGTTTATGTATTTTATCTTTATCACTTGCTAGTACCGAAAAACCTCTTTTAAAATTATCAAAATTAACATATTGTCCCATTTTTTTAGGAAGTCCTGCTATTGTTGTAGATATTTTTCCTTCTTGATTTTCCTCGATATAGCATTTTTGTCTAATAAACATACCTCGTTTAAATATATTTTCTACTTTATATGCACCTAATTTATAATCATCTATGTTAATTATTTTTGAAAGTTCTTCAGTTGATAAGTATTTTGTATGTATTGAGTCAGTATCCGAATATATAAAATAATCTTCATTATATTTTTCTAGACTATAATCTCTTATAGCTTGTGCACTTCTTATTATATCTTCCCTTGCATAGCTTGTTATAAAACTTGCTAAAGGCACATATATACTATCTCGAACCTCTCTATCATACATTTTATATTTTAATACATCATCTTCTAATGTAGGATATTTTCCTCTAACATTTGGATTTAATCCAAATTTTCCATATAGCGAATTAAGAAGCAATTTCGCTATTAAATACATAGAACCATTCTCATCTTTTTTAGCTTTATTTTTTTCACTCATCCATTTATCAATATATTTATTAAATAATCCTTTTATTTTTTTAAATTTGTATCCGTCGTGATATATTATATTAGAAACATTGTAATGGTCAAAAAATAATTTTAAATCTATATTTGTAAGTGTTAAAGTTACGATTTCATCTTTTGAACTTGTTAAATATTCATTTGGCATAAAACTTGAAATATAATTTTTTACTTGAATAGTTGGTAATTTATTATTTTTTATTTCAAACGTACAACTCATTTTTTGAATATATAGCGGATACATTATATCATCTTCATACTGACCACTAAAATAAACAGCTTCTCCAAAAGGTAAGTCTTTATAATACATTTGAGACGGGTACATCGAATTTTTATCAATTACTATTCCTTTATGAATTATTTTTTCTTTATGAATAGGATTAAGATATACCCACCCACCCTTATAAGATTTTCTAATTTCACTATCAATGTCTATATTTAAAATAGGAAAATATTTATTAAAATTAGATAATGTTTTTTTAAAATAATCTAATGCGTCGCTTCCAATCGTCATTTTCTTAAGTTCATTTTTAAACATTATATCAAGAGCACGTGCCATAATTTCAACGTCATTACGAATATAGTCTATTTCTATATCTGTTAAAATATGTCCTATTTCTCTTTTTTCTTTATAGTCAATCTCCAATTTCCTAATAGGTAAATTAAAATCCTTTGCAATTTTTTCTACACTAAAGTTAAGTATTTTTAAACTATCATATATTGTTACTTTATTTATTATCTTTTCTGTTACATTAAAATATATTTCAATACTATAAAATTGTCCTGTGTCTGATATTAATGTTGTAAATGTTTTATCTTTTTTATCTTTTTTATCTTTTATACATTCATATCCATTTTTTAATAAATAATAAAATATAAAAGAACCGTCAAATTTCAAATTATGAAACCATATTTTCTTATTTTCTTCTATATCTTTACATATCTCAATAAATTCATCAATTGAATTACCGTATATAAAATTAGTAGGATTTCCTATTTCACACAAAGCAAATGCCCAAACTCTACAATCATCAATATCAGTAGTAGTCTCAAAATCCGCTGTATATAATTTTCCCATATTTATCTATAATCCTTTATAATATCATCTATGTTTTCTAAAAGTGAATTAACAGTTGTAACAACAACATCTTCATTTTCTGTTATATCATCTAAGTCTTTAATTAATGCATAATAATCTAAAATTCCTGTTAAACTTCTTTCTGTTTTTATTAATTTATCAAATTGAATAGGATTTACTTCTTTTAATTTATCAATTAATTTATTTATATTATCTCTTTCAATATCATAAGTTTGTAAAGTATTCTCAAATATTTCTAAATATCTATTTTTCCATTCTTTATAATCCGTAATTTTTCTATTTCTTTCAAGTAATTTTATAAACTTATCAACTTCTTTTTGTGAAATATCTTCTATTTTTTTATTAATAAGTTGTTTTCTAGCTAACAAATTAATATATCTATCTTCTTTCATTTCTGCAGATGTTAAAACTTGTTTTTTACCAAAAACGGTAGGAATAATAGTCTCATACTCTTGTAACTGCTTATTTATATTTTTATTTGCTATTCTTTGTAATCTTTTTATTTTATCATATTCATATCTCGAAAGATTAGTATTTTCAACCTTTAATTCACTACCACGTTTAGTAAAAGAATTTAAATCACTTAATATTTCTCTTAATTCTTTTCTTGATGTTGCTTCTTCTTTAATTTTTACAATATCTTTTTTATAAATCTTATCAGGTACATCTATTCCCTTTTTTTCTAATCTTCTAATTTTCGCATTAT